>JAFLDE010000016.1 GCA_017302655.1 Burkholderiales bacterium | reverse complement strand
CGGCAGCGGTGGCGCCGGGCGCTCGGCGCTTGGGTAGACCCATTGGCGGCTGGCCGGCTGCCAGTAGCTCCAGGCGACGAAGAGGCCCAGCGGGAAGCGTGTCTCGATGCGCAGAACTGGGAGCTCGTGCAGGCCGCGCCGTGGCGCACGCCAGGTCAGCACCAGCTCCTCGTGGCCCTGGGCCGGCAGGTCGGCAAACGCCAAGGTGGCCGCCTTCGCATCGGCCAGGCGCAGACCCAGACCGAAACGGGCCCGGCCCGGGTTGTGCAGGCGCACGCGCAGGCGCAGGTCTTCATCGAGGTGACCGGGCTCCGGCGGCTGCAGCGTGAGCTGCAGACCGGCCAGGTTGCCGTGCGTGGTGTGCATGGAGGCCAGGCCGCAGCCGGCGAGCAGGAAGGTCAGCGCGTATCCCAGGCTGAGCTGGTCGTTGATGCTGGCGACGAGGAGCAGGCCCTGGGTGAGCAGGAAGGCGGCGCCGACGCGCGTGGGCACGATGTAGACGTTGCGCTGCGTGAGCCGCTGCTCGTCCCGCGCCGGGTGCCGCGCCTTCCACCAGCGCTGCCAGCGGGTCTTCAGGGCTGAAAGCATGGCCTTCAGGGCAGAGGAACGGCCTCGATGAGCGCGCGCACCTGCTCGCTGCTGCCGCGTCCGCTGCCGCCGCGCGCCGTCAAGCGGTGCGCGAGCACCTGCACGGCGACTGCCTGCAGATCCTCGGGCGAGACATGGCGGCGGCCGGCCAGCAGCGCCTTGGCGCGCGCGGCACGCAGCCAGGCCAGGCCGGCGCGGGGTGAGAGGCCCTCGACGAACCACTGGCCGCTGCGCGTCGCTTCCAGCAGCAGCTGCAGGTAGTCGAGCAGGGCCGGGCTGACGATGATGGTGCGCGCCGCCGCCTGAGCGGCGAGCAACTGCTCGGGCGTCATCACCGGGCGCAGACGGGCCAGCAGCTCGCGCCCGTCCTCGCCGGCCAGCAGTTCGCGCTCGGCGGCGCGGTCAGGGTAGCCGAGGCGGATGGTCATCAGGAAGCGATCGAGCTGACTCTCGGGCAGCGGGTAAGTGCCCAGCTGCTCGCTGGGGTTCTGCGTGGCGATGACGAAAAAAGGCGAGGGCAGGGCGTGCGACTCGCCCTCCACCGTCACCTGGCGCTCCTCCATGGCCTCCAGGAGCGCGCTCTGCGTCTTCGGGCCGGCGCGATTGATCTCGTCGGCCAGCAGCACCTGGGCAAACACCGGGCCGGCCTTGAAGACGAAGCGCTGCGCCTCGCGGTCGAAGACATTGACGCCGAGCAGGTCGGAGGGCAGCAAGTCGGCGGTGAACTGCGTGCGCGAGAAGCGCAGCCCCAAGGACACCGAGAGCGCCTGCGCCAGGGTGGTCTTTCCCACGCCGGGCAGGTCTTCGATGAGCAGGTGGCCGCCGGCCACCAGGCAGGCCAGGCAATCCGCCACTTGCGCGGCTTTGCCCTTGATCACCGAACCGATTTGCACCTGCACCTGCTGCAGCAGGGAGAGTTCAAGGCCATTCATGCATGCGACCATAGCGCAGGTGAGCACCGCCTATTTCACCCACCCCAGCTATCTCCGGCACGACATGGGGGCAGGGCACCCCGAATGCCCCGCCCGCCTGCAGGCCATTGACGAAGCGCTGCGCGACACCGGCCTGATCGAGCGCCTGACTTGCGTCGAGGCCAGAGCGGCCCAGTGGCAGGACCTGCAGCTGGCCCACGACGCGGCCTACCTGAGCAGCCTGCGCCAGCGCCTGTCTGACGTGCAGGAGGTCGAACAGCTCGACCCCGACACCGCCGCCAATCCACACACCCTGGAGGCGGCCTTGCACGCCGCCGGCGCGGCACTGGAGGCCACCGAACGCGTCTGTCGCGGCGAGCTGCGCAACGCCTTCTGCGCCGTGCGACCGCCCGGCCACCATGCCACGCGCAGCAAGGCCATGGGCTTTTGCTTCTTCAACAACGCTGCGCTGGCGGTGCGTGCAGCGCTGGAAAAGCATGGCTTGAAGCGCGTCGTGCTGGTCGACTTCGACGTGCACCACGGCAATGGCAGCGAGGACATCCTGGCCGGAGACGAGCGGGTGCTCATGGTCGGCTTGTTCGAACACCCGCTCTATCCGTACAGCGGCGTGCCGCCGATGGCCGGCAACATGCTCAATCTGCCGCTGGCCGCGCACACCGGTGGGCAGGAAGTGCGCGAGCTGATCCGTGAACACTGGATGCCAGCGCTGGAAGCTTTCCGGCCTGAGCTGATCGTCATCTCGGCCGGCTTCGACGCCCACCAGCTCGACCCGCTCGGCCTGATCCGCCTCAGCGAGGTGGACTACGCCTGGATCACCGAGCAACTGGTGGATGTGGCCGAGCGCCATGCGCAGGGCCGCATCGTGTCCTGCCTGGAAGGCGGCTACCACGTCTGGGCCTTGGCGCGCAGCGTGTGCGCGCACTTGCGGGTGCTGAGTCAATCATGAGCTGGGATCTGCATCTGTGGCAGCAAGGGGCGCTGCTGGTGGCCTGTCTGGTGATGGCCTGGGCTCCAGTGGCGCTGATGCGCCGGCGATTCCACGCTGGCGAGGACTCGGTCTGGTTCGGCCGCCGGGTCATCGACGGCGTGCTCTTCCCCATGCTGGCGCTGCTGCTGGCCTGGGTGGCGCTGCGCTGGGCGCAGCACGTGGGCATCGGCACCCAGTTCCTGCGGCACGCGCTGCCCATCCTGACCTCCCTGCTGCTCATTCGCCTGGTAGTTCGGGTGCTGCAGTTGGCATTGCCCGCTTCGAGCTGGGCGCAGGCGGCGGAGCGCTGGGTGAGCTGGTTGGCCTGGGGCGGTTCCATTCTATGGATCAGCGGCCTGTGGCCAACTGCCTGGGCCGAACTGGACAGCATCCGCTGGAAGCTGGGCAGCACGCCCATCAGCCTGGCGGAGCTGCTGCAGGCGGCCTTCAACGTAGTCCTGGTGCTGGTGGTGACCCTGTGGCTGAGCGCGGTCATCGAGTCGCGCCTGCTGCGCCACGCCACCCAAGATCTGTCGGCGCGCAAGATCGTTGCCAACCTCGTGAAGGCGGCGTTGCTGCTCATCGGCCTGCTGGTCGCCCTGTCCAGCGCCGGCATCGACCTCACCGCGCTCGGCGTGATGGGTGGGGCTTTGGGCGTCGGCATCGGTCTGGGCCTGCAGCGCCTGGCCGCGAACTACGTCAGCGGCTTCGTGATCCTGGCCGAACGCTCGCTGCGCATTGGCGATGTGGTGCGGGTGGACGGCTTCGAGGGGCGGGTCAGCGACATCAAGACGCGCTTCACGGTGATCCGCGCCGTGAACGGCCGCGAGAGCATCGTGCCCAATGAGCTGCTCATCACCCAACGGGTGGAGAACAGTTCGCTGGCCGACACCCGCGTCGCGCAGACCACGGTGGTGAGCGTGGGCTACGACACCGACCTGGATGCGCTCTTCCCCAAGCTTTGCGCGGCGGTGGCAGCGGTGCCCCGCGTGCAGCCCGATCCATCGATTCAGCTCAGCAACTTCGGCGCCGATGGCCTCGAACTCACCGTGGTGTTCTGGATCGCTGACCCGGAGAACGGCAGCGGCAATGTGCGCAGCGAAGTGAACCTCGCGGTGCTGGCCTTGCTGCGCCAAGAAGGGGTGGCGATTCCCTACCCGCAGCGCGTCGTGCACTCCGCCTGAGCGCATCCGCCCCGCGGCGGTGCGTCGGCGGCACCAGCCTGGGGCGGCACTCGGGTATGTCCGGCCGCGAACAAGGCGCGAAAGTTGCTCTGATGGAGATGAGGAGGCGGCTTTCATGAACCGTGTGATGTTTGACGAGATGCTGCGCAGCGGCAGCCAACCCTCGCCCGAGGCGGCCCGCGCGCACTACCAAAGCTATGCCCGCTGGCTGGCCGAGCAGCCGCTGCAGCGCATGCGCGAACGGCGCGAGCAAGCTGAGTTGATCTTCCGGCGGGTCGGCATCACCTTCGCGGTGTACGGAGACAAGGACGACGGCGAGGGCACCGAGCGCCTGATTCCCTTCGACCTCATCCCCCGCGTCATCCCGGCCGACGAATGGACCGAGCTGGAGAAGGGCCTGGCACAGCGCGTCACGGCCCTGAACCGCTTCATCCACGACGTCTATCACGGCCAGGAGATCCTCAAGGCCGGCCTGGTGCCTGCAGAACGCATCCTGAACAACGCCCAGTACCGCCCCGAGATGGTGGGCGTCGATGTGCCGGGCGGGATCTACAGCCACATCGCCGGCGTCGACTTGGTGCGTGCGGCGCAGCCGGATGGCAGCGGCCAGACCTATGTGCTCGAGGACAACCTGCGCGTGCCCAGCGGCGTGAGCTACATGCTGGAGAACCGCAAGATGATGATGCGGCTCTTCCCCGAATTGTTCAGCCAGCATCGCGTCGCACCGGTCGCGCATTACCCGGACCTGCTGTTGGACACCTTGCGTTCGGTGGCGCCGGGCGGCAACGCCGACCCGACCGTGGTCGTCATGACACCCGGCATGTACAACTCGGCCTACTTCGAGCACGCCTTCCTGGCGCAGCAGATGGGCGTCGAACTCGTCGAAGGGCAGGACCTGTTCGTCGACCAGGGCTATGTGTACATGCGCACCACGCACGGGCCCAGGCGGGTGGATGTGATCTACCGCCGCATCGACGACGACTTCCTCGACCCCGACGCCTTCCGTGCCGACTCCACGCTCGGCTGCCGCGGCTTGCTGGCCGCCTACAAGGCGGGCAAGGTGACGCTGTGCAATGCCATCGGCACCGGCATCGCCGACGACAAGTCCATCTACCCCTACGTGCCCAAGATGGTCGAGTTCTACCTGGGTGAGAAGCCCATCCTGCACAACGTGCCGACCTGGCAGTGCCACGACCCTGACGACCTCAAGCATGTGCTGGCCCACCTGCCGGAGCTGGTGGTCAAGGAGGTGCATGGCGCGGGCGGCTACGGCATGCTTGTGGGGCCAGCCGCCAGCAAGGCCGAGATCGAAGCCTTCCGCGCGCAACTCGTCGCCAACCCGGCCAACTACATCGCCCAACCCACCCTGTCCCTGTCGACCTGCCCGACCTACGTGGAAAGCGGCATCGCGCCGCGTCACATCGACCTGCGACCCTATGTGCTGTGCGGCCGCGAGGTGCGCATGGTGCCCGGCGGCCTGACGCGTGTGGCCCTGAAGGAAGGCTCGTTGGTGGTGAACAGCTCGCAAGGCGGCGGCACCAAGGACACCTGGGTCTTGGAAGCATGACACCCACCCCCGTTGCGCTTCGCGCTCCCCCTCAAGGGGGCACCCCCAGTGGCCCGGCCAAGCCGGTTCCACGGGGGTCGCTTGATGGCTCGCTGACCTTCACGAGCCTGCCACTTACTTCCGTGGAGACTTGAGAGATGCTTTCCAGGACGGCAGACAGCCTCTTTTGGCTGGCTCGGTACATGGAGCGGGCCGAGAACACCGCTCGCATGCTCGATGTCAATTACCAGACCTCCTTGCTGCCGCAGTCCGCCGGCGATGCGGCGCAGGGATGGGCCAGCCTGCTCTCGATCTCCGAGCTCACCATTGCCTACCAGACGCGCTATGGCGACGTGCGACCGGAACTGGTGACCGAGTTCATGGTGGCCGACGAGAGCAACCTCAGCTCGATCTACAACTGCTTGCGCGCCATGCGCGAGAACGCCCGCGCCGTGCGCGGCACCTTGACCACCGAGGTCTGGGAGACCACCAACACCACCTGGCTGGAGTTCCGGCGCCTGCTCAAGGAGCAACTGCACCAGCGCGACCCGGCGGCCTTCTTCGACTGGGTGAAGTTCCGCTCGCACCTGCTGGGCGGCGTCACCGTGGGCACCATGTTGCAGGACGAGGCCCTGCAGTTCCTGCGCATCGGCGGCTTCCTGGAGCGTGCCGACAACAGCGCCCGCCTGCTCGACGTGAAGTACCACGCCCCGCGCGAGGCGGTCGGCGACGCGGTCGACGACTACTACCACTGGAGCGCGGTGCTGCTGTCGGTGTCGGGCTTCGAGGTCTACCGCAAGGTCTACAGCAATGTCATTCAACCCGAGAAGGTCGCCGAGTTGCTGATCCTCAACCAAGGCATGCCGCGCTCCCTCAGCTACTGCATGACGCGGGTGGTCAGCAACCTCGCCAAGGTCAGCCCGGGGCACCGAGGCGAAACCCTGCGCCAAGCCAACCGCCTGCACGCGGAACTGCAATTCGGTCGCATCGACGAAGTCTTCGCCGCCGGCCTGCACCCCTATCTGAAGCAGTTCCTGGCCCGCGTCAACCAACTCGGCATGGACATCAGCGAGGAGTACCTGCGATGAGCATCCACGTCGCGCTCCGGCATGTCACCCGTTACCGGTATGACCGCCTGGTGGGTTTGGGGCCGCAAGTGGTGCGATTGCGCCCGGCGCCGCATTGCCGCAGCAAGGTGCTCAGCTACTCGCTGCGCATCGAGCCGGGCGAGCACTTCATCAACTGGCAGCAGGATCCCTTCTCCAACTACCTGGCGCGGCTCGTGTTCCCCGAGAAGACGCGCGAGTTCACCGTCACCGTCGATCTGGTCGCCGAGATGGCGGTGCTCAACCCCTTCGACTTCTTCCTGGAGCCCGGGGCCGAGCAGTTCCCCTTCCGCTATGGCGAGGCCCAGCAGGCCGAGCTGGCGCCCTACCTGGTGAAGGAGGCGGCCACGCCCGCCTTCGCCGCCTTCCTGGCCGGCATCGAGCGCGAGCCGCGCGCCACCATCGACTTCCTGGTGGCGCTCAACCGGCGCGTGCAGCAGGCGGTGAGCTACCTGATCCGCCTCGAACCCGGCGTGCAGACGCCCGAGGAGACCTTGTGCAAGGCCAGCGGCTCCTGCCGCGACTCGGGCTGGCTGCTGGTGCAGTTGCTGCGCCACCTGGGCCTGGCGGCGCGCTTCGTGTCCGGCTACCTGATCCAGCTCCGCCCCGATGTGAAGGCGCTGGACGGCCCGAGCGGCGCCGAGCACGATTTCACCGACTTGCACGCCTGGTGCGAGGTCTACCTGCCCGGCGCCGGCTGGATCGGCCTGGACCCGACCTCCGGCCTGTTGGCCGGCGAGGGGCACATCCCGCTGGCCTGCACGCCGCAGCCATCGAGTGCGGCACCCATCTCCGGCGGCGTCGACCCCTGCGAGGTCGATTTCGGGCACGAGATGTCGGTCACCCGCATCTGGGAGAGCCCACGCGTCACGGCGCCTTACACGGACGCGCAATGGCAGGCCATCCTGGCCGCTGGCGAGGCCGTGGAGGCCGATCTGGTGGACCACGATGTGCGCCTGACCATGGGCGGCGAACCGACCTTCGTGGCCACCAGCGACCGCGACGCGGCGGAATGGAACACCGATGCGGTGGGTCCCACCAAACGCCTGTATGCCCAGGAGCTCGTACAGCGGCTCCGAGACGAGTACGGCCGAGGCGGCTTCCTGCACTTCGGCCAGGGCAAGTGGTACCCGGGCGAGCAATTGCCGCGCTGGGCTTTATCCAGCTACTGGCGTGCCGACGGCCAGCCCTGCTGGCACGAGCCGAAGTGGCTGGCCGACGAACGCGATGCCCATGACTACGGCCCGGACGATGCGCGCCGCTTCATCGCGCTGCTGGCGCAGAAGCTCGGCCTGGCGACGGAGTTCATCCAGCCCGGCTACGAGGACAGCTGGTACTACCTGTGGCGCGAGCGGCGGCTGCCGACCAACGTCGACCCCTTCGACAGCCGCCTCGACGACGAGCTGGAACGCGCCCGCCTGCGCCGCGTGTTCGAGCAGGGCTTGACCACCACCGTCGGCTACGCGCTGCCCCTTTCGCGTGACGCAGGCCGCTGGCGAACGGGGCCTTGGTTCTTCCGCGACGAACGCATGTACCTTTACCCCGGCGATTCGCCGATGGGCCTGCGCTTGCCGCTCGACTCGCTGCCCTGGGTGAAGGACAGCGAGTACCCCTACCAGCACCCCAGCGACCCCTTCGCACCGCGCAAGCTGCTGCCTTCCTCGGCCCAGCTGCGCCGCCAGTTCGAGGGCCAGGGCAGCCCGCCGGGTTACGACGCGCACCAGGCCGGGCACGGCTTTGCCGAAGGCGGCATGGTGGGCGTGCAAGGGCAGGGCGCCGGGCCGGGTGAGGAGAGCAGGGCAAGCGGGGAAAGCGCCAGCGCCTTGCTGCCCCAGCGCTTCCAGAGCGCACACTGGGTCACCCGCACTGCGCTCTGCGTCGAAGCCCGCGACCCTCGCCGCGCCAACGGGCCCAAAGCGGAGGCGGTCGGCACGCGCACCGGTGTGCTCTATGTCTTCATGCCACCGCTCACCCAGCTCGAGGACTATCTGGAGCTGGTCGCCGCCATCGAAGCGACCTGCTCGCAGCTGCAGCTGCCCGTGGTGATGGAGGGCTACCCGCCGCCGCGCGACCCGCGCCTCAAGGTCCTGCAGGTCACGCCTGATCCTGGCGTCATCGAGGTCAACATCCACCCGGCGAGCAACTGGCGAGAGCTGGTGGCGCACACTGAGTTCCTCTACGAGGCCGCGTACCAGACCCGGCTCGCGCCGGAGAAGTTCCTCATCGACGGCCGCCACACCGGCACCGGGGGTGGCAACCACTTCGTGCTGGGCGGCGCCACGCCGGCCGACTCGCCCTTCCTGCGCAAGCCCAGCCTGCTGGGCAGCCTGCTGCGCTACTGGCACAACCATCCGGCGCTCAGCTACCTGTTCAGCGGGCTCTTCATCGGCCCCACCAGCCAGGCACCGCGCGTGGACGAGGCGCGCAACGACCAATTGCGCGAGCTCGAGATCGCGCTGGGCGAAATTGAGAAGCAGGGCGGCGAGGTGCCGCCCTGGCTCATCGACCGCTCCCTGCGCAACATCCTCATCGACGCCACCGGCAACACGCACCGCAGCGAGTTCTGCATCGACAAGCTCTACAGCCCCGACGGGCCGACCGGTCGCCTCGGTCTGTTGGAGTTGCGCGCTTTCGAGATGCCGCCGCACGCCCGGATGAGCGTGGTGCAGCAGCTGCTCATCCGCGCGTTGGTGGCTCGCTTCTGGCGGCAACCCTATTGCGAGACCCTGGTGCGCTGGGACACCAGCCTGCACGACCGCTGGCTGCTGCCGCACTTCATCCAGCAGGACCTGGAGGACGTGCTCGAAGACATGGCGCGCAGTGGTCACCGGCTGGATGCGCAATGGTTCGCCCCGCACTTCGCCTTCCGCTTCCCCAAGCTGGGCGAGCTGTCCGCGCGCGGTGTGCACGTGGAGCTGCGCGCGGCGCTGGAGCCATGGCATGTGATGGGCGAGGAGGGCATGGCGGGGGGCACGGTGCGCTTCGTGGATTCCTCGCTCGAGCGCCTGGAAGTGAAGGTGAGCGGGCTCACCGATCCTCGCCACCGCATCACCGTCAACGGCCACAGCCTGCCGCTGCAGCCCACCGGCCGGGCCGGGGAGTTTGTGTGTGGCGTGCGCTACCGCGCCTGGAACCCGGCCAGCAGCCTGCACCCCACCATCGAACCCCATGTGCCGCTCACCCTGGACCTGATCGACACCTGGATGCAACGCAGCCTGGCCGGCTGCCAGTACCACGTCGCCCACCCGGGTGGGCGCAACTACGTCACCCTGCCGGTCAATGCCTACGAGGCCGAAAGCCGGCGTCTGGCACGCTTCTTCGCGATGAACCACAGCACCGAGGCGGTGACGGCCGGGCCGCCCCGGCCAAGCCGCGAGTTCCCCTTCACCCTGGATCTGCGGCGCGTGTGAGTCCCGAGCAGGTTTCGCTGCTGCCGGAGCCGGGGCATCCTGCCCATGCGTTCTGGATGCCGGAGGCGCTTCGACCTCGCGAGGGTCATTGGGATGAGCTCCACGCAGCTCCGGTGGAGGCAGGCCAGCTGGCGCGCACGCTCGCCTCGCCCTGGCAGCGCTTCTGGGCCGCCAGCCATCTGAGCGGACCCGCCGAACTCGATGCCCGGCAGGCACGGGTGCGGCGGCGGGTGCAGGAAGACGGCGCGCGCTACACCGTCTACGCGCAAGGCAGCGAGGAAGGTGCGCCAGCGGCTGGTAGCCAGGTCTGGCCGCTGGCACTCCTGCCCCTGCTCGTGCCGGCGGCGGAGTGGCGGCGCATCGAAGCCGGCGTGAAGCAGCGCGCGAAGCTGCTCAACGCCGTGCTGGCTGACCTCTACGGCCCGCGCGAGCTCTTGCAGCGCAGCCTGCTGCCGGCCTCGCTGGTGCTCGCGCACCCGCAGTTCCTGCGCGCCATGCACGGCTGCCGGCCGCCCGGCGGTGTGCATCTGCATGTGGTGGCCTTCGACCTCGCACGCGGCCCCGACGGCCTGTGGTGGGTGGTGGGGCAGCGCACCCAGGCGCCCTCAGGCCTGGGCTACATGCTGCAGAACCGTTTGACCGTGGCCGAGCAGTTCCCCGAGGCCTTCCGCGCGCTGGCCGTGCAGCGCCTGGCCGGGGCGTTCCGCGTGCTTGTGCAGGGCTTGGTGCGGCTGGCCGAGCCCCTGGTCGAGGGCGGGCAGTCGCCGCATCTGGTCCTGCTCACCCCCGGCCCGGCCAACGAGACCTACTTCGAGCAGGCCTTCCTGGCGCGTTACTTGGGTCTGGCCCTGGTCGAAGGGGGCGACCTCACCGTACGCGGCCGTCGCGTCTTCCTGAAGACCCTGCACGGCCTGCAGCGTGTGCACGGCATCCTTCGCCGCGTGGACGACGAGTACCTCGATCCGCTCGAACTGCGCCCCGATTCGCAGCTCGGCGTGCCCGGCCTCGTGGACGCCCTGCGCGCCGGCGAGGTGGTGGTGGCCAACGCACCGGGCAGCGGCTGGCTGGAAAGTCCAGGCCTGGATGCTTTCTGGCCGGGCGTGGCCGAGGCCCTGCTGGGTGAATCGCTGAGCTTGCCGTCGAGCCGTGGCTGGTGGTGCGGCGAGGCTGCAGCCTGGCAACGCGAGCGCCAGGGCGATCGTCTGGCGCAGTACTTGGTCGCACCCACTTTCCCTGGCGGTGCATCGCAGACCTTTGCCGCAGACGAGCTCTCACCCAGCCAGCTTGCTCAATTGCGCGAGCGCATCGACCATGACCCCGCCGCGTTCACGCTCAAGACGCGCGTGCGACCGTCCAAGCAGCCGCTGTGGACGGGGCGTTGCCTGGAGCCGCGGGCTGCGTTGCTGCGGGTCTACGCGCTCAGCGATGGCCTGGGCGGTTGGCGCGTGCTGCCGGGCGGGCTCACCCGCATCGCCGCACAGCGCGGCGTGCGCTCGCCCGATGCGCTGCTGAGCCTGCAGGCCGGCGCCGCCAGCGTGGACACCTGGGTGCTCACCGAGGGCGCTGCCGAGGTGGACCGCAGCACCCTGCTGCCGCCCCCGCTGCAACCGGACGAGCTGGCGCGCACGCGCCGCACCGTGACCAGCCGCTCGGCCGAGCACCTCTTTTGGCTGGGGCGCTACACCGAGCGCGCCGAGAACACCTTGCGCCTGGCGCGCCACAGCCTCCTCGCCCTGGCCGCCAGCGAGCGAGCAGCCGCCGATGCGCCGCTGGCCCTGCACGGTGCCTTGAAGCGACTGGCGCTACGCCACGGCCTGGTGCACCCGCCGGCGCCGACGCACGCGCGCGAGCTTCGCCGCGAGATCCTGCAGCAGCTCGGCGACCCGAAGGCCTACAGCCTCGCCCACACCCTGCGCCGCCTGCTTTACAACGCTCAGCAGCTGCGAGAGCGCCTGTCCAGCGCGCACTGGGGCCAGATCGAGCGGCTGGTCGAGGACTTCGAGGCTCGCTTTGTGCAGGCCTTGGCCGGGGGCGAACTGGAGGTGCAGGCGCTGCTGGCGGCCTGCGACCTGCAGTTGGCCGCGCTCACCGGCGGACAGCTGGACCGCATGACACGCGATGACGGCTGGCGCCTGCTCAGCGTGGGCCGGCAGATCGAGCGTCTGGACTTCCAATCCGACATGCTGCTCACCGGCTTGCAGCAGGGCCTCACCGAGCACGAAGAAGGCTTCTCGCTGCTGCTGGCGCTGGCCGACTCCACCATCACCTACCGCGCACAGTTCCAGAGCCGACGCGAATTGGCCCCGCTGGTGCAATTGCTCTTGATGGACCGTGACAACCCGCGGGCGCTGGCCTGGGTGGCAGGCACCTTGCGTGAGCGCCTGCTCAAGGCTGCCCGCCACGAGCCGGTCTGGGCCACGCGCGTGGCGGACGAACTGCCGCACCCTGACGACTGGTCACTCGCCGCGCTCTTGCGCGAGCCGGCTCTCCTGCAGGCCCTCCTGCAGCAGTGTGGCGAGGCGGCTCAAGGCCTGTCGGTGCAGATCGGCCAGAAACTGTTCGCTCACGCGCAGCAACAGCAGGTCTGGCAATGACGACGACCTCGCGCCTTCACGTGCGCCACGACACCCACTATGCGCACCCGGTGCCGGTGGAGCTGGCGCAGCATGTCGCCTTCTTGAGGCCGCGCGAGACCGAGCACCAGCGCCTCGAGCGTTGGCATCTTGCCATCGACCCACTGCCCGACGGCTGGGGCGGCCGGCAGGACGGCGCCCAGCAGGCCCACCAGCACCTGACCGAGGACGCCTGGGGCAATGCACGACTGGTGTTCGGTCACAGCCGCGTGCACCGGGAGCTGTCGGTGTGCAGCGAATTCGTCGTGCAGGTGGTTCCGCACGCGTCCATCGACCCGGCGGTCGGGCAAGCCTGGGAGCAGGTGGCCGGCTTGCTGCAGTACCGCGCCGGTCGGGTGCAGGCGGCCGAAGCCGAGTTCAGCCTGGCCTCGCCCTACGCCGCGCCCGACGCCCAGCTCGCCGCCTTTGCGCGCGAGGCCTTTGCCCCGGGCCTCACGCTGGCCGCCGGCGCGCTGGCCCTCAACGCACTCGTGCACCGCCGCATGCGCTACGAAACCCAGAGCACGGCGGTGCACACCACGGCGGCCGAGGCACTGAGTGGTGGCCGCGGCGTGTGCCAGGACTTCGCGCAGATCGCCATCGCCGCCTGTCGCAGCCTCGGCCTGGCTGCGCGCTATGTGAGCGGCTATCTGCTCACCGAGCCGCCGCCCGGCCAGCCACGTCTTCAAGGGGCCGACGCCTCGCATGCCTGGTTCGAGGTCTGGTGCCCGGTGCAGGGCTGGCTGGCCTTGGACCCGACCAACGATCTGGCGGTCAACCAGCAGCACGCCCTGCTGGCCTGGGGACGCGACCAGGCCGATGTGGCCCCGTTGCGCGGGGTCATTCGCGGCGGCGGGGCGTCGGAGCCCGAGGTGGCGGTGACGGTGACGCAGGCCTGATCGAGCCAGGGCGAATCGCCATCCGTTCAAGGGGCACAGCCTTCCATTCGCCCGTCCAGCTCACCATTCATCGCGTGCCGGTGGTGGAGGCGAAAGTCGGCGGCCAACATGCCGCCATTGCCCCTCATCACCTTGGAGTGAATGCCATGACCAACCTCAGCCCCCAGGACATCCAGCTGCGCCGCCAGGCCAAGAAGCGCGTCGAGATGAAGCTCGGCTTCCTCACCCACTTGCTGGTTTTCGTGTGCGTCAATGGCGGCCTGTTTGTGCTTGGCGGCTTGCATGGCGACTTCCGCGGTCTGCACCGCCTGCCGCTCTGGGGCTGGGGCCTGGGCCTGGCCATCCACGGTCTGGTCACGCTGCTCTCCTTGCAGGGCACCGACCTGCGCGAGCGCATGCTGCAGGCCGAGCTGCGCGCGCTGCGCGAGCGCGCTTGATCAGGCCTTGATCAGGGTTTGATCGGCGGCTTCTTCGCGTAGTCGCCCGCGCTGGAAATGACCCAGGCGTCGGGCTTCAGGTGGCGGCGCAGCGCAGTGTTCACCTGCTCCAGTGTGGCTTCTCGGTAGCGCTGGTCCCAGGCCTCGGGGTAGGTCCAGTCTCGGCCCCGTTCGGCCAGGGCATTGAGCCGGCCGGGCAGGGCGCCGTCGCCCGAGCGGCCCAGGCGGCGATCCTGCAGCAGGGCGTTGCGAGCCGCGTTCAGCTCGGCCTCGCTCACGCCCTCGCGCAGCAGGTCGCGCACGGTGGCATCGATCAAGGCCAGCGCCTTGTCGCGATTCTCGGGGGCGACGCTGGTGTCGATGGTCCATGAGGCGTCGTCGCCGTCGCTGCTGGTGGAGAAGTTGCTGGCGATGCCGTAGGTCAGCCCCCCGTCCACCCGCAGTTTCTGGCTCAGGCGGTTGGCCATCGAGCCGCCCCCCAGCACATGGTTGGCCAGGGCCAGGGCCACGGCGTCGGGGTGCTCGCTGTCGAGTTGCACCTGCTGCCGCAGCCGCAGCACGGCGGAAGCCTTGTCGGCCACCTGCACATGGAAGGTGGCGGGCGGCACCGGCTGGTGGCGGCTGATGTGGCGTTGGTAAGCCGGCAGGCCGGGCTTCTTCCAGCTGGCCAGTTCGTGGTCAAGCGCCTCGGCCAGGCCGTCGGGCAGGGGCCCCACGAAGGCGGCTTCGCCCTCGTTGGCACTCCACCACTTCGCATGGAAGGCGCGCACGGCGTCCAGGTTCACACCCTGGATCCAGCCGATGCGATCGTCCAGGCTGGGTTGGTAGTCCGGGTGACCGAGGCTCACGCCGCGTGCCTGGTTGTAATGCGCGCGCACGGCTTCCTGGCGCAGGGTTTGCGGGTCGGTGCGGCTGTCGTGCAGGGCCTTCAGCGTGTCGCGCTTGGCGCGCTCGAAGGCGTCAGCCGGCAGGCGTGGGGCCTTCATCACCTGGAAGGCCAGGCGCATCAGGTCCACGAACCCATCGCGCTCGCCTTCGATGCGCAGGGTCAGACCGCGTGGTCCGGCGCTGACGTTGAAGCCGCCCTTGAGCCGCACCGAGGTATCGATGAACTGCTGGCGGCTCAGGGTCTCGGTGCCTTCCTGCAGCAGGCGGGCGATGAAGCCGGCCTCGTGTGCAGCATGCAGCGCGTCGCGCTCGCCCCAGCGCAAACTGAGCTCGCCCACCACCTGGTCTCCCCGGCTTTGCTTGGGCAGCAGGCTGAGCTTGAGCCTACTCTTGGGCAGGGTCTGCCACTGCGTGCGCGCCTGCAGCGCGAGCGGGCTGGGGTCGAGCTGTTCGCCCGCGCTCACAGGCTGCGTGCGCAGGTCATCCAGGCCGGCGCTTCGCTCGGCCACCTGCGGGACTTCCACCGCGCCGCTTTCCTTGGCCGGCTCGTAGCGCGCCAGCGTGCGGTTGTTGGCGCGCAGGTAGTGCGCGGCGACGCGCTGCACGTCCTCCAGCTTCAGTGCTTCCACCTCTCGGCGCAGCTTGAAGACGAGACGCCAGTCGCCCGCCGCCACCGCTTCGCTGAGCAGCCCGGCCAAGGCCTGCGGGCGCTTGAGCAACTGGCTGTAGCCCAGTGCGAATTGCTCCTGCATGCGCTGGAACTGTTCCTGGCTGATTTCGATGCCCTCGCGCTGCTCCACGGCGGCGAGCAGGGGCCCTTCCAGCCGCGCCATGGGCACGCCGGCGGCGGGAACGGCGAACACGTTGAACAGGCCCGCGTCGTGGCTTCCACAGCCGCCGGCGCCCACCGCGGCGGCCAGCTTGTCCTTTTCGACGAAGCGTTGGTGCAGTGGCCCGCTGGGCGGCTGGCTGAGCATCTGCCCCAGCAGGTTGAGGGCCGCGCAGTCCGGGTGGGCGAAGGCGGGTACGTGATAGGCCGCCACCAGCAGGGGCTGCCCGCCGACTCGGCGCACGACCACGCTGCGCTCGCCGTCCTGCGGCGGCTCGATGGTGTAGGTCAGGGGCTTGCTGCTGCTCGGGTTTTTCAGCGGCCCGAAGCGCTGCTGCACGCGCGCCAGGGTGGCGGCAGGGTCGAAGGCGCCAGCAATGATGAGCGTCGCGTTGTCGGGCCGGTAATGGGCCTGGTAGAAGCGGCGCAGGGCCTCGATGGGTACGTTCTCGACGTCGCTGCGCGTGCCGATGGTCGGGCGGCCATAGGGGTGAAAGCGGTAGGCGGCGGCCAGCAGGCGCTGACGAAGCAACTGGCCGGGGTTGTTCTCGCCCTGCTCCAGCTCGTTGCGCACCACCGGCATTTCCTTGGCCAGGTCGTCCGCCTCGACGCGGCTTTGCTGCATGCGCTCGGACTCCAGCTGCAGCAGGAAGTCCAGCGTGTCGGCGCTCGCGTTGAAGCTGCTGAAGTAGTTGGTGCGGTCGGTGCTGGTGGTGGCGTTGAATCGCACGCCACGCTCGTTCATGGCCTTGGGGATGTCGGCCACCGAGGGCACGCCTTTGAAAAGCAGATGCTCCAGCAGGTGCGCCATGCCGGCTTCGCCTGCGCCCTCGTGGCGGCTGCCGACGCGGTAGACCAGATTCAGGAAGGTGGTGGTCGCCGAAGGATCGGGGAAGAGCAGCACCTGCAGGCCATTGGCCAAGCGGAATTCCAGGATGCCTTCCAGTTCTCGCACCGCCACAGGAGCTGGCAGCACCGCGGGCACTGGGGCGGGTGCAGGCGCGGGTGCCGCCACAGCCGCAGGCGGGGCCTTGGGCTTGGCGGCGGCCTTGGCGGGGCGAGGGCTCTGGGCCTGTGCGCTCAGCGTGGCAACGAGGGCGAGGGCGATGCAGGTTCGGCGACGGCTGCGCATTGGAAAGAAACTCCTCAAAGCAAACAGCCACGCGGGAAGCGTGGCTGTCCATCCATGCCTGCGCAATGTAGGGGCGCGGGCCGGCATGCAGGCATCCCCCAATGGGAGGGGCATGAGTGCAAAGTCACGGGTTCACAGGGCGGCGATCGGAATCGTCTCGCCCTTGGCGATCTTCTCCTTCCACGCCTGCGGGCCGGTGATGTGCGCGCTGGTGCCGCCTGCGTCCACGGCCACGGTGACCGGCATGTCGACCACGTCGAATTCGTAGATGGCCTCCATGCCGAGGTCGGCAAAGCCGACGACCTTGGCGGCCTTGATGGCCTTGGAGACCAGGTAGGCGGCCCCACCCACGGCCATCAGGTAGGCCGACTGGTGGTTCTTGATCGACTCGATGGCGACGGGGCCGCGCTCGGCCTTGCCGACCATGGCGATGAGGCCGGTCTTGGCCAACATCATCTCGGTGAACTTGTCCATGCGCGTGGCGGTGGTGGGGCCGGCCGGTCCGACGACCTCGTCGCGCACCGGATCCACCGGGCCGACGTAGTAGATGACGCGGTTGGTGAAGTCCACCGGCAGCGGCTCGCCCTTGGCGAGCATGTCCTGAATGCGCTTGTGCGCGGCGTCGCGCCCGGTGAGCATCTTGCCGTTCAGCAGCAGGGTCTGGCCGGGTTTCCAGCTGGACACCTGCTCCTTGGTGAGCGTGTTCAGGTCGACGCGCGTGCTCTTGTTGTAGTCGGGTGCCCAGTGCACATCGGGCCAGAGGTCGAGACTGGGCGGTTCGATGTAGCTTGGGCCCGAACCGTCGAGCACGAAGTGCGCATGCCGCGTGGCGGCGCAGTTCGGGATCATCGCGATGGGCTTGCTCGCCGCGTGCGTGGGGTAGGTCTTGATCTTCACGTCGAGCACCGTGGTCAGGCCACCCAAGCCTTGCGCGCCGATGCCCAGGGCGTTGACCTTCTCGTAGAGCTCGATGCGCAGCTCCTCCAGCTTGTTCTGCGGGCCGCGCGCGAGCAACTCGTACATGTCGATGTCGTCCATCAGCGCTTCCTTGGCCAGCAGCGCTGCCTTCTCGGCCGTGCCGCCCACGCCGATGCCCAGCATGCCCGGCGGGCACCAGCCTGCGCCCATGGTCGGCACGGTGTTCAGCACCCAGTCGACGATGTTGTCGCTCGGGTTCAGCATGTAGACCTTGCTCTTGTTCTCCGAGCCGCCGCCCTTCGCCGCCACGATGACGTCCACCGTGTGGCCCGGCACCACCTCCATGAAGACCACAGCCGGGGTGTTGTCCTTGGTGTTCTTGCGTTCGAAGATCGGGTCGGCCAGCACCGAGGCGCGCAGGCGGTTGTCCGGGTGGTTGTAGGCGCGGCGCACGCCTTCGTCGATGGCTTCTTGGATGGAGCCGGGAAAGCCTTCCCAGCGCACGTCCATGCCGATCTTCAGGAACACGTTGACGATGCCGGTGTCCTGGCAGATCGGCCGCTTGCCTTCCGCGCACTGGCGGCTGTTGGTGAGGATCTGCGCGATCGCGTCCTTGGCGGCGGGGCTCGCCTCCCGCTCGTAGGCGCGGGCCAGGTGGGCGATGTAGTCGGCCGGGTGGTAGTAGCTGATGTACTGCAGCGCGGCGGCGACGGAATCGACAAGGTCGTCGTGGCGGATGGTGGTGGGCATGGCAGGAGGCTGAAAACGGGATGCCGGGCAGTTTAGGAGCCCTGGCCGACGCGAAGCTTGCGTCCTTGGCGCGATCGACGGCGCGAGGATCGATGGGGCGCCACGCCTCCAAACCGCCCCCACCGTCGACACGAGAGGGCATGATGCGAGCGCCGGTCATGCTCACGAGGGTCCTGATGGGATTGCGCTCGAAGGGGTTGTTCTGGACGCTGGGCCTGAGCCTGAGCCTGGGTGGGCTGGGCCTGCTCGTGCTCACTCTGTACCTGCAGCGCAGTTTCTCGGCGATCGAGACCGAACACTTGCGCGAGGACGCTCTTCGTCTCCAGGCCGGCTTGGCTCAGGCGGTGGCCCAGCGAGCACGCGGTGCGCGTGAGTGGAGCCAGTGGACACAGTTGCGCGACTTCGTTCGAAATCGCGACACAGACTTTGCTCGCAGCAACCTCTCTCCGGCTTCGCTACGGGCTTCCCGTCTGGACTGGTTGGTCGTGCTGGACCGCGAGGGCGAGTTGATCTGGACGGCGAGCGCTGATGGATCCCATTTCGATGCCGAGAACCTTCTGAACCGCGGCACGCCCCGCGGCCAGCGACTGTTCAAGATGCCTCCTCCGGGCGGGCATTGCGCACTCGACCGTTGGCTGGGCCAGTTGGTGGTGATTTGTCAGTTGCCGATCCATGACAGCGAGGGAGGCGGGGAGCCGGTCGGCATCTTGCTCACAGGAGAAAGCCTGGATGAACGGAAGCTGGACGAGCTGCGGAGCATTCTGGGCCTGCGTTTCAACTTGCTGGCCGACGACCCATCGCCCACCGGAGGCAGCGACTTCGAAGGCATCGCCGGCGCGCAACTGGAGACCGGCGGCCAGCAGCTTCGTCTGAGCTGGCCGCTTCGCGTGGGCGACGAGGCGGCGCACAGCCTGCTGAAGCTCGACTGGCCGCGCGAGATGCATACGCAGATGCAGCGGGTGCTGCGCGGCGCGCAGGCGCTGCTGGTGGGTGTTGCGCTGCTTCTCGCTGCGGCCTTGCTGGTGGTGATCAATGTGCACCTGGTGCATCGCTTGCGCCACCTGCAGCAGCAACTGTCCGCCGTGCGTACCAGCGAGCAATGGCAACTTCGCCTGACGGTCGAAGGGCATGACGAGTTGGCTGCCCTGGCCGCCGAGGGCAACCACCTGCTGGAACGTATCGAGCAGCAGATGGAGGTGTTGGACGCGCAGTCACGAACCGACAGCCTGACCGGGCTGGCAAATCGCCGCGGATTCGAGGCGCGCCTGCAGGAGGCGCTGACGCGCTGCAATCGCAGCGGCCATCCTCTTTGTCTGGTGCTGCTGGACGCCGATCACTTCAAACGATTCAACGACGAGCATGGTCACCAGGCGGGCGACCGCGCGTTGCAGGCCTTGGCCCAGGCGCTTCGCGAGGTGGCGCGGCGTGGTGATGACATGGCAGCACGCTGGGGTGGCGAGGAGTTTGCGCTGCTGTTCGAAGGCCTGCCACCGGAACTGGCAGCGCAGCGGGTGAAGGCCTTGCGCGCCTTGCTCGCCGCGCAGTCGGTGGGTGAAGGTCAGATCCTGGCTGCGGAGCTCACCGTATCCGCCGGCCTGGCCTTGGCTCGGCCGCAGGACGGGCCGGAGTCTCTTCTGCAAAGGGCCGATGCCGCGCTGTACCGAGCCAAGGCGAATGGCCGCAACCGCTTGGAACTTGAGTCGGCTTGATCGGAACGTGACACGCCGAGCCTGGAGCCACTCGCTGCACGCGACGGCGTCCTGACCCCTCGGGCTGGGTTCAGGAGGCCGGGGATGGCCCTGCGGCGTTGCTGTCTGGGGCTCGCAAGGGCAGGGTGAGGCTGAACTGCACGCCCTGACCGACTCGGCTGCGCAGATGCAGGGTGCCACCGAGCAGCCCCGTGACCAACTGGTGCGACAGGTGCAGGCCCAGGCCGCTGCCGCCCTGCCCCATCTTGGTGGTGAAGAATGGCTCGAAGGCGCGGCGGCGGATCTCGGGGGCCATGCCCAAGCCGTTGTCCTCGTAGTCGATCTGTACCTGCTCGCGGTTGGCATGGGCACTGATGCGGATGAGGCCCCCGCTGCGACCCTCGAAGCCGTGCAACAGGCTGTTCTGTGCCAGGTTGGTCAGCACCTGCTGCAGGGCGCCCGGGTGGCCTTCCATGCGGATGCCTTGCGGCACTTCGACCACCCAATGGTGCTGACCGTTGCGCAGCAGGTGGGCGAGCGTGGCGCCGACCCCCGCCACAACTTCGTGCAGCAGGTACTCGCGCCGGCGCATCGAGGTCTGGTCGATGGTGACTTCCTTGAAGGCGGCGATGAGCTCAGCGGCGCGCGCGAGGTTGGCGTGCACGAGTGCTGCAGCGTCGTGTGTGCCACGCAAAAAGTCATTCAACGCCGAACGGCGCAGCGTCCCCTGAGTCATCTCACCTTCGAACTGCCGGACGCGGTCCTCCAACGTGCTGGCGGCCAGACGTGCCGTGCCGATCGGCGTGTTCAGCTCATGGGCCACGCCGGCCACGAGATTGCCCAGCGACGCCAGCTTCTCGGCCTGTGCGAGCTGGTCGTAGGCGATGGACAGGCGCCCTTGCGCGGTGTCCAGCGCAGCGTCTCGCGCGGCCATGGCGTCCGAGAGCTGGGCATTGGTTTGGCGCAATGCCTGCTCGGTGGTCTTCTGCGCAGTGATGTCGGTGTAAGAGGTGATGAAGCCTCCGACACGATTCTCGAAAACGATGGGCCGACCGACCACCAGCAGGGTGTGGCCGTCCGGACGGGCACGCTCGAACTGGTGCGCCTCGAAGCGCCGCGCCAGGGCCAGGCGCTCGGCAACCTGCGTCTGCACATCGCCCGGCCCGTACTCGCCGCGCCGCGCCATGATGGCCAGCAGGTCTTCGAATCGTGCACCTTGGAAGACGGCCTCCGGCGGAAAGTCCAGCATTTCGATGAAGGCCTGGTTCCACAGCTGCAGGGCCAGGGTCTCGTCGAACAGGCTGATGCCTTGCGGCAGGTGGTTGACCAGCTGTGTGACCTGCGCGTTGTGGCGTGCGGCCTGGGTGTGCAGGCGCTGCGTCTCGGTGACGTCCATCCAGGTCGTGACGAAGCCACCTCCAGCCACCGGTTCGCCACAGATTTCGATCAACCGGCCATCCGGTCGTGTGCGCGTGAAGCGGTGCGGTTCGAAGCGCAGCGCTCGCTCGGTGAAACTGGCCACCAGTTCATCGGGGTTGCTGATCTGTCCGAACTCGCCGCGCTGGATGTTGAAACGCCATAGGTCGGGCAGCGTGATCGGCTGCTCGAAGAGACTGGCCGGCAGGCCCATCATGTCCAGGAAGCGCTGGTTCCACAAAACCAGGCGAAGGTCGGCGTCCATCACGGTGACGCCGCCTGGAAAGTGACGACACAGGGTGTCAAGCAGGGCGGCGGGGTTGCCCGCACCGCCCGGTGTTGTCTCAGTCCTCACCGCTCTCCACCCGCTCCGGCGCCGTCAAGGGCAGGCGCAGCAGCATGTGGGCACCATGGCCCGGCTGGCTTTGGACCTCGATCTGGCCGCCCAGCAGTTGGGTGACGATGGTGTGCACGATGTGCATGCCCAGGCCCGAGCCTCCTCGGCCCAGCTTGGTGGTGAAGAAGGGGTCGAAGATGCGCTTGCGTACGGCGTCGTCCATCCCGCAGCCGTCGTCCCGCACGCTCAAGGACACCCAGCCAGGCTGGCCGTACAGCGCGCAGCAACTGATCCACACCGTGCCTTGCTCCTTCTCGTGGAAGCCGTGCACCAGGCTGTTCATGACCAAGTTGGTCAGTACCTGACCCAGCGACCCCGGGTAGGAGTCCATGCGCAGGCCGCGCTCCAATTGGGTCTGGATGCGGAAGGGGGTGGCCTTGAATCGAGGCTCCACCATCACGAGCACGTCCTCCACCACCTTGTCCAGGTCGAAGACTCGGCGTGCGTCCGAAGTCTGGTCCACCGCCACTTGCTTGAAGTCGCGCACCAGCTCGGCGGCCCGCTGCACATTGCGGTGCAGGATGTCCTGACCACGACGGGTGTCCGTGACCAGCGCATCGAGCTGGCTGCGACGCAGCGGCGTACCCTGGCGCAGCGCGTCGTCGAGTTCGGTCCAACGGTCGGACAGCGCCGTGACCACCGTCATCGCGTTGCCCAGCGGCGTGTTCAGCTCATGCGCCACGCCGGCGACGAGACGCCCCAAGGAAGCGAGCTTCTCGGCTTCCACCAGCTCGGTTTGCGCTGTCTTCAGCTGGGCCATCGCCTGCTTGAGTTCGCGGTTGCTGGCGGTCAATTCGGCGGTGCGCTGTGCCACTTGCTCTTCCAGCGTGCTGGCGTGCTGGCGCAGGCGATCAAAGGCTTCGAGCAGGGCCAGTCGCATGCGCTCCATGGCTTGCCCGACCCGGCCGATTTCATCTTCCCCCTCGAATTGGAGCGGCTTGCCCAGGTGACCGGACCCGAGCTCGTCGGCCGCGCGTGAAAGCTGCTCCATGGGCAGCAGCACGCGCCGACGCAACAGCCACAGGATCATGCCCATCGACACCGCTGCCATCAGCAGCATGCGCAGTCCGTCGAGCAGCATTTCGTTCTGCGCTCGCTTGAGAGGCGCGGCGGCGCTCATGGTCACCTTGACGCGGCCGATCTCGCGGCCCTCGCGTTCGATGGGCAGCTCGTGCGAGAGAGCGAGCGTCGGGTCGGCATTGGGCCGCGGGGAGGCCTGCAGCGCTGGGCGGCTGTTGGCAATCTCGGTGACGAGGATGGAGACGAATCGCTCGTCCTCGGCCTGGGCATCGACCATCGGCTGACCGAGGTCGGGCGAGACCTGCCAGATCGGCTCGATCAGGCTCAGCGCCAGGACCTGCGTGTTGCGGCGCAGGTCGGCCCGCAGGGTTTCCATGACGCTCTCTTTGATGACCTGCTGGTTGTACGCCAGCAGCGCCGCGCCAGGCAGCAGCAAGCCCACGGCCAGGGTGAGCAGCACGGCCCAACGCAGTGGCGTGGTGGATCGCTTCACGGGCGGTGCTGGCATGGGCGTGATGTTGCCTCAGGAAGCGCGCGCCGCCACACCGATCCCCGCAGCAATGAGCAGGAAGGCGACCGCGTGAAAACCCTGGGGTGTTTCGCCCAACAGTGCCAGGGACAGCAAGGCCGCGAACACCGGCGTGAGGTTGATGAACACGCCAGCGAGTTGCGGTCCACCGCGGGCCACACCAACCGCCCAGCAGCGGTAGGCGAGCAGGCTGGGCCCGACAGCGATGTAGGCCAGGGAGGCCAGCAACCGGGTGTCGATGCGCAGCGGGATGGCCGTCCAGCACTGCTCGGCGACGGTCAGCGGCAGCGTGGCCGCGAGGCCGAACAGCATTTGCGTGGCCAGCAGGTTCTGCCAGGGCCAATCGGCCAGTGCGGCCGGGCGGCGGGTGAGCAGCCAGGAGTAGCCGGCCCAGCACAGGGTGGCCAGCAGCATCAGCAGGTCGCCGGGCACGGCCTGCAGGGCCAGCAGGCGCTGCCACTGCCCTTGCGACACCACCACCAGCACGCCGGCCAGCGCCAGCAGCGCCCCGAACAGTTGAGGAAGGCGCGGCGAGGCGGCGAAGAACAGGCGGCCGATGAGCAGCATGGCCAGTGGCAGGCTGGCGGCGATCAGGGTCACGTTGAGCGCGCTGCTGCTGTGCAGGGCCATGTACTGCAGGCTGTTGTAGCTGCCCATGCCCAGCACGCCTCCAATCAGCCACCAACGCCAATGCAGCCGCCACTGCGCGCGGCCGGCCCACAGGTCTGCGGTGAAGGGCCACAGCAGCGCCAGGGCCAGCAGCCAGCGCAGGGTGTTGAGCAGCAGCGGCGGCACGCTGTCGATCAGCGCGCGACCGACCACCGCATTGCCGGCCCACAGCAGCGGCGGCAAGCTGAGCAACAGGACGAGGCTGGGGTCGAGCCGGGGATGCGCGCCGTTCATGGGCGCGCAAGGTAACGCATCAGCGCATCAGAGTTGTTCGACGCGAGCGCCCCAGGCCGGCAGGTGTTCGCCTTCGCCACCCGGTGTGACCCACAGCAACCGGCCCTGGCGCGGGGCGGTGGCCGGCTCGGTGGCGTAATTCAGGGTCACGCGAAGGCGCTGGGTGGCGGTGGCGCGTTCGAAGCGGAGCAGGCTGCCCTGCACCTGCACGTTGTCGTAGCTGCCGGCGTGCAGTGCGGGCTGCGCCTTGCGCAGCGCGATCAGCTGCCGATAGTGGTGGAACAGCGACCCGGGCTGGGCGCGCTGAGCGTCCGCGTTGTGGGTGGCAGCGTTGGGACTGACGGGCCGGAAGGGCGTGCCCCGGCTGAAGCCGCCGGCGGCCGTCCAGCTCATCGGGCCGCGGATGGGGAAATCGCCTTTGAGCTGGGTGAGTCCGCCTTGCCCAATTTCCTCGCCGTAGTAGAGGAAGGGCGTGCCGGGCAGCAGCAGCAGGCTCGCTGCCGCCAGGCGGTAGCGCGCTTCGTCGCCCTTCACCTGATCCCAGATGCGATGGCCGGCAAAGATGTCGTGGTTGGCCAGCATGGTGGCCATGTGCAGTGGGCGGGTCTTGAAGAAGTCGGCGACGCGTTGCACCGCGTCCCGCTTCTCGCCTTTCACGGCGTCCATCACCGCGCCTTCCAGGCCGAAGGCGAAGGCCGAACCGCAGACCTCGGGCGAGGCCCAGGCCACGGGCTCGGCCGTGGCTTCGCACACCGTGTAGGTCCGGGGGTAGGCCTCGATCTGGTCGACCAGGCGGCGGGTCAGGCGGCGGCTGATGGGCTGGTCGTTCCAGTCCTTGGCGCTGGTCTCCACCAAGTGGGGCACGGCGTCGAGTCGGAAGCCGTTGAGGCCGCGGTTCAGCCAGAAGCGCAGGTTGTCCAGATGCCAGTCGAAGACCTCGGCACGGCGCAGATTGAAGTCGGGCATGTGGGGCCCGAAGGTGCCGTAGTAGTGCGTGCCCTCTCCTTTGGGCAGGTCCTTGAGCTCGCCCTTGAAGGTCCAGGGTGCGCAAGAAGCCGAAGGGCCGCCCCGAGGCTTCTTGACCCCCTCGGGGGGCGGCTCAGGCGCAGCCTGAGCTTGGGGGCATTCGTACGCGAGCGGGTACCAGGGGTGCTTGTCCCAGATGCTCCAGCCGGGCGGCTGCCCCTCGGCCCACAGGTACCAGTCGCGGTAGCGGCTCTTGGGGCTCGACTTGGCGTGGAGGAAGGTCGGGTGCGTCCAGGCGCCGTGGTTCACCACGTAATCAATGATGACGCCGATGCCCCGCGCATGGGCGGCCTTGAGCAGAGCGTCGAAGTCGGCCAGGGTGCCGTAGTCGCGCTCGATCGCTCGGTAGTCGCGCGTGGCATAACCGTGATCGCGATCCTGGCTTTGCTGCACCGGCATCAGCCAGATGCCGGTGACGCCGAGCTCCTTCAGGTGATCCAGCCGCTGGATGAGACCGCGCAGATCGCCGTGGCCGTCGCCGTCGCTGTCCTGGTAGGCGCGCACGAAGATCTCCATGAAGGGACCGCGCTGCCAGCCCTCGGGCAGCGAGTTCTTCACTGGCTTGGCGGCCACGGGGCCAACGTCGCGCACCGGGGGCAGGGGAGCCGTGTGCGCTGCGGGAGCGAGCAGGGCTAACAGGGCCAGTGTGGGGGCGAGAGAGAAGGCGAATCGCTTCATGGCAGCAGGCGGTAGACGTGGATGGACTGGGCAGGCAGGTCGAGTTGGATGCGCCCTTGGGCGTCAGCGGTGGCAGTGTCCGTGCCCCCACCAAACAGGCGTTGCAGGCGCGCTCCAGAAGGCAGGCTTTCGATGCTTGCGCTGCTTAGCCTGCTTGGGCCGGTGTGATAGAGCACCCAAAGGCGGTCGTCGCCCCGTTCGCGGCGGAAGTGAAACAGGGTGCCGATTGCGCGCTGATCGTGCGTGCTGCCGCGGCTGAGCGCCGAGTGGGCGTTGCGCAAGGTCAGCAGCGCCCGGTAGTGATTCAGCAGTGATTGCGGGTCGGACTGTTGCGCTGCAACGTTCTGCGCCGCGACGTTCTGCGCCAAGGCGCGGTAGGGCGCGGCGGTGGAGAAGCCCTCCGCGCCGCGGTTGTCCGCCGTCCAGCTCATGGGGCTGCGCAGGCGGGCGTCGCCGCTCAGTCCGGCGCCGTGGCCCATGCCGATCTCTTCGCCGTAGTAGATGAAGGGCGTGCCCTCGCGCAGCAGCAGCAGACCGGCGGCCAGTTTGAGCTGTGCGAGGTTGCCCGCGAGTTGCTGCCAGGGGCGGTCGCCGGCAAAGCTGTCGTGGTTGGACAGGAAAGGGCTGAGCGATGCGCCAGGCTGCAGCGTTGCCAGCGCCGCCAAGTTCTGCCCGCGTGCGGCGGCCAGCAGCGCCGCTTGCGTGCCGAACGCGAAGGCGCGACCGCACGCGGCGGCGAAGGCCAGGGGCTGGGTCGGGCCCTCGCAGACCATGAAGCGGTTCGCGAAGGCGGCCAGCTCCGGCACCACCTGCTCGCGCAGGAAGCTGAAATTCTCGGGCTGGTCTTCCCATTGCGAGGGGCCGTTCTCGAACAGCATGCCCACCGCGTCGAAGCGGAAACCGTCCACGCCCCGGTTCAGCCAGAAACGCAGGTTGTGGCGGTGGAAGGCCTGCACCTCGCTGTCGCGCAGGTTCCAGTCCGGCATCTGGTCCCAGAACGGGGCGTAGTAGGCGCCGCTTGGGCTGTTTCGCCAGGGGTTGCCGCCGAACACGTTCCAGCCATTCGGTGCTTGTGCCTGCCAGACAAACCAGTTGCGCGTGGCGCTGGCCGCGTCGGCGCGTGCGGCCTGGAAGGCCGGGTGCTGGGCGGCGGCATGGTTCACCACATAGTCCAGCACCACGCCGATACCGCGCGCGTGAGCCTGGCGCAGCAACTCGTCCAGGTCGGCCAGGGAGCCGTAGCCGGCTTCGATGTCGCGGTATTGGGAGACTGCGTAGCCATGGTCGCCGTCCTGGCTGCGCGCCACCGGCAGCAGCCAGAGGCCCCTAACGCCCAGTTGCTGCAGATAGTCCAGTCGCTGGATGAGGCCGCGCAGGTCGCCGTGGCCGTCGCCGTCGCTGTCCTGGTAGCTGCGCACAAAAATCTGCATGAAGGCGCCATGCATCCATTCGGCGCCCAGAGGCGAGCCAGGATCGCTGCGCGCCACCGGTCCTGCGTCCGGTAGCGAGATGGACGCTGGGGCCGGGGCAGGAGGCGCGGGAGCTGATGCGGGCGGGCCGGAGCCACCACCACCGCCGCACGCCGCCAGGGCGAGGGCGCAGACGAGCATCAGCCCGCTGAGCGTTAGTTCCGGCACGATGTCGTAAAACTACATTTGAGTTGCAGTGGTTGGCAATGTCTCTCAATTCAGGTGGTTGAGGAAAGTCAGGATTACCCCGGTGCCTGGCCGAGGGCATCATGTAGTTTTGCTTCAACTTGAACGAGGTCGGCGATGCACCAGGATTCCAAGCTCTTGTGGGTGGCGGGCGCGCTGCTGGCCGTATGGGGTGGGCCGGTCTGGGCCGCCGCTGACGACCTGGCGGCCTGTGACGAGGCGCGCAGCCCCTTTGCCCAGCCCCTGGAGGGCAGCCTGCTGGGCGAGTTGCCGGCGCGCGCTTACTGGCTGGATGCGGAACGCCTGCTTTGGCCGGGTCAACCGGCCAACGGCCGCTACCGGCTGCTGCCCCCGCAAGCCCTGAAGGTGGGAGAGGCGCCGGTGCAAACCGGCTGGGCGCTGCAGCCGGCTGCACCGCTGGCCCCTGCGTCGGCCGAACGCTGGAAATTCGTGCCGGCGGGCGCGTTGCTGGGCTTCAGCCAGACGCCCACGCGTGAAGCCCTGGTGCAGGCGCTGCGCGAGGGTTGGGTGCTCGCCTCCCTGGACCCGGCCACCGGCGCGCTGCTGGCGCACACCCGCCTGCAGCACCCCGGCGCGCTGGACGCGTTGTTCGCCGGCGCCGCGTGGCCCCTGGCGATGGGACCGCAAGTCGGACGGGGTGGCAGCAGCGGACGCGTATGGGCACCCACGGCGCGGCGTGTCGAGGTTTGCCTGTATCCAGCGCCTGAGGCCGCGCCGGCGCGCCGCGTGGCGGCACGTTGGGAGGCAGCCAGCGGCAGCTGGCACTGGCAGCAGCCTGACGACCTGCGCGGCTGGCTCTACACCTACTTGGTGGAAGTTCAGGTGCCCGGTCAGGGTTGGGTGCGCCAGCGCGTGACCGACCCGTACTCGGTCAGTCTGAACGCCAACAGCCAGCGCAGCGCGCTGCTCGATCTGGACGACGCCTCGCTCAAGCCTTCCGGCTGGTCGCAGGCGGCGCAGCACCCACGCCCGCGCGCCGGACTGCGCCTGCATGAGATGGTGGTGTACGAACTGCACGTGCGCGACTTTTCCCTGCAGGACCCGGCGGTCCCCAGGGCGCTGCGAGGCAAGTACGGCGCTTTCACCGTGCCGCAGAGCGCCGGCATGCGCCACCTGCGCGAACTGGCGCGGGCCGGGGTGACCGATCTGCACCTGCTGCCGCCCTTCGACCTGAGCACCGTGCCTGAGCAGGGCTGTGTGTCCCCCGACGTGCCACGCGCGGCGCCCGACAGCGACGCGCAGCAAGCGGCAGTGATGAAGGTGGCCGGCCAGGACTGCTTCAACTGGGGCTACGACCCGCAGCACTTCAACGCCCCCGAGGGCAGCTTCGCCAGCAGCGCCATGGACCCGGCCGCGCGGGTGCGCGAGTTCCGCCAGATGGTGATGGGCCTGCACCGCGCCGGCCTGCGCGTGGGCATGGACGTGGTCTACAACCACACCAGCCATGCCGGGCAGGCGGCCAAGTCGGTGCTCGACCGCGTGGTGCCCGGCTACTACCAGCGCCTGAACGGCGAAGGCGTGGTGGAGCGCAGCACCTGCTGCGACAACACCGCCACCGAGCACGCCATGATGGACAAGTTGATGAGCGACTCCGTGCTGCTTTGGGCCCGGCATTACGCGCTCGACTCTTTCCGCTTCGACCTGATGGGCCACCAGCCGCGCGCGGCCATGCTGGCCATGCAGGCGCGGCTAAAAAAGGAGCTAGGCCGCGACATCCTGTTCATCGGTGAGGGCTGGAACTTTGGCGAGGTGGCCAACGGCGCACGCTTCCGTCAGGCCATCCAGACCGAGCTGGCGGGGGATGGCATCGGCACCTTCAGCGACCGCGCGCGCGATGCCTTGCGCGGCGGCAGTTTCGGCAGCGTGGCCGAGCTGATGGCCGCCAAGGGCTGGAGCAACGGCCTGCTGGAAAGCGGCAACCGTGCACAGCAGCTGCAAGCGGCCGACCAGATCCGTCTGGGCCTGGCCGGCACCTTGCGGGACTACCGCTTCGTGCAGGCCGATGGCCAGTTGCGGCGCGGCGCCGAGCTGCCCTACGGCGGTGGCGGGGCCGGCTATGCGGCCCAGCCCGGGGAGGCAGTGGCCTATGTGGAGAACCACGACAACCACACCCTCTTCGACGCCAACGTGCTGAAGATGCCCGCCAGCAGCACCGCGCTGGAGCGCCTGCAGGCCCAGACGGTGGCCGGCGCCGCCGTGCTGTTCAGTCAGGGCGTGGCCTACATCCACGCGGGGCAGGAGTTGCTGCGCAGCAAGAGCTTGGACCGCAACAGCTACGACAGCGGCGATTGGTTCAACCGCTACGACCCGACCCTTCGCGACAACGGCTTCGCCGCCGGTCTGCCCCCGGCGACCGACAACGGCCGCGACTTCGAAGCTCTCAAGCCCTTGCTGCGCCTGGCGCATGCCAAGCCGAGCAGCGCGCAGATCGAGCAAGCGCGACGTGCCTTCCTGGACCTGCTGCGCATCCGTGATGGCTCCAGCCTGTTCCGCCTGGGCTCGGCGGAGGAAGTGCAGAAGCGCCTGCGCTTGCACAACACCGGCCCGCAGCAGGATCCGGCGCTGATCGTGGCCGAACTGGATGGCGAAGGATGGTCCGGCGCGGGCGCCCGTGGCCTGTTGCTGGTGCTCAACGGAGCAGCGCAGTCGCGCCAACTGGCGCTGCCGCAACTCGCGACCCAGGGTTGGCGCCTGCACCCACAACTGGCGCGGCCAGGTGCGGGCGACCCGCGCATCGCCCGTGAGGCGCGTTGGCGCGGTGGTCAGCTCACCATGCCTTCCCGCAGTGTTGCGGTGTACGTGCGCTGAACTAAGCTCCGCAGCACGACGGCCCACTTCCTGGGGCCTGGGCTAGGAGGTCATCATGCCGTGGATTCGCATTGCTGCCGTGCTGGCATTGGCGCTGCTGCTGGGGGCCTGCGCGCACCGCCCCATGGTGGCACCGCAGACCAACGCCCTGCTGGCCGATGAGCGCTTTGGGAACCCGCAGCTGCCATCGGTGGAGCCCTTGTTTGCGCTCAGCCCGGAGATGCGACGCTTCATGGACAACGAGTTGCGACAGGCGGTGCGCAAGCATGGGGCCCAGGAAGGTCTGTTCCATGCGCTGAACGAAGGCGGGCACCTGATCCTGGACTACGACGCCAGTCTCACCCGCACGGCTTCGGAGGCCTTCGCTGCACGACGGGGCAACTGCCTTTCGCTGGTGCTGATGACGGCGGCGATGGCGCGGGAGATGGGTCTGTCGGTCGGCTACCAATTGGTGAACGTGCCCGACATCTGGACGCGCTCCGACCAATTCGTGATGCTCAATGGCCACGTGAACCTGCGGCTTGGCATGGGCATCCGCTCCTGGAATGCCACTGAGCTGGGTCAGCTCATCGTCGATTTCCAGCCTGTTCAGGACACACGCCTGATGCGCGTCCGCCCCCTGGAAGAATCGACGCTGATCGCGATGTTCTTCAACAACCGCGCGGTTGAGTGGATGGAGAAGGGCGACCTGCGTCAGTCCTACGCTGCGCTGCGTGCCGCCCTGCGCGCCGACCCCGACTACCTCAACGCCTTGAACACCCTGGCGGTGCTCTACCGCCGGGCCGGCGAGTTGCCGCTGGCCGAACGCACCTTGCGCGCCCTGATGGCCGCTGACCCTGACAACCGGCATGGCGCGGCGAACCTGGTCACCGTGCTGCGCAGCCTGGGTCGTGATGGCGAGGCGCGCGAGTTGGAAGCCCGACTTCCGCCCGCGCCTTTCGAGAACCTGGAGCGCGGCCTGCTGCTCGCGAGCGAGGGACGTTGGGATGCTGCCTTGCAAGCTTTCGAGCGGCAACTGCGACTGGCGCCGGACTTCCATGGCGCGCATTTCCTGCTCGCGCGGGCGCATTTCGAGCTTGGCCACCTGCGGCAAGCGCGGGACCACCTCGAACAGGCCGCCGAGCAGGCACCGAGCACCGCGTTGCGCGATCGTTACCAAGCCAAGCTGCGCGCGCTGCGCCGCGCCAGCTAGCATCAGCGCCCCTCGTCCAGGAGCCCTGCATGCTGCTCTCGCTTCGTCTTCTTCCCCTGACCTTGCTGATGGCTGCCGGCGCCCAGGCAGCCGACGTGGACGTTCAGGTGCTTGACCGAGATGGCAAGCCGCTGGCGGGCGCCGTGGTCGTGCTGGAGACCAGCAGCCCGGGCGCGCGCCCTGCGCCGCCGGCTGAGTTGGTGATCAGCCAGGAGAAGATGAAGTTCCAGCCCGAGATGGCGGTGGCGCACCTCAGCACCAAGGTCCGCTTCACCAATCTGGATCGCTGGGATCACCATGTGCGCGGGGGGCAGGTCGGCCCCGGTGGCGTGTATGTCGACGCGAGCAGGGGCTACTCGTTCCGCCTAGCCGGGCGGGCGCCGGGCAAGGCACCGTCCAGTGCCGAACAGTCTTTCACGCAGACCGGACCGCAGATGCTCGGCTGCCATCTGCATGGTTCGATGCGCGCTTACCTCTACGTCACCGATTCGCCCTGGGCCGCAGTCAGCGATGCCGAGGGCCGGGTGCGCTTGGCCGGTGTGCCGAACGGCGCGGCGCGGCTGCGTGTCTGGCATGCCGACGAGTTGATCGAGACCCCGCAGCAGGCGCTGAACGTGACCGACGGCCTGCCGGCGCAGCGCCTGGCCACGCAGGTGGTGCCCCGCAAGCCGAAGAAGGCCAGCGAGGAGCTGAAGATTCCCGGTTACTGACGGGCGCTTCGGGCCAGTCCGGCTAGCCGCCAACTTGGCCCAGCAGAAACCACTCCATGAGGCCTTGCGGGCCGCGCCGGGCAGGGACGCCCGGCCCTTCGCCAGGCACAGGCTGTCCTCAGGACGGCCTGTGTCCGGGCTCAGCCTTTTGCACGTGCATGCGGTTCTGGCTGCGCCGGAGCCGCATGCGAGCGCTGCGCGCTCCGGGCTAGGCCGGCTTACCGCCGACCTTGCCCAGCAAAAGCCACTCCATGAGTGCCTTTTGCACATGCATGCGGTTCTCTGCTTCGTCCCAGACCACGGACTGCGGGCCGTCGATGACCTCGGCCGCCACTTCTTCGCCGCGGTGCGCGGGCAGGCAGTGCATGAAGAGGGCGTCCGGGCGCGCGACGGCCATCATCGCTGGGGACACGCACCAGCGGGCAAAGGCTTGCCTCCGCGCCTCGTTCTCGGCTTCGTAGCCCATGCTGGTCCAGACGTCGGTGGTCACCAGGTCGGCGCCACGGCAGGCTTCCAGCGGGTCGTCGAAGACGCGGTAGCAGGCGCCCTGCACGCCGGCCACCTGCGGATTCACTTCGTAGCCGCTGGGGGTGCTGATGTGCACCGTGAAGCCGAGCAGTTCGGCCGCCTGCAGCCAGGTGTTGGCCATGTTGTTGCCGTCGCCCACCCATGCCACCACGCGGCCACGCAGCGCGTCCAGATTGACCACATCGTGGGCGCCCATGGCACGGTTCTCCAGCCAGGTGAAGAGGTCGGCCACGATCTGGCAGGGGTGAAACTCGTTGGTGAGGCCGTTGATGACCGGCACCCGCGAGTGCGAGGCGAAACGCTCGATCTTCTCGTGCTCGAAGGTGCGGATCATCACCAAGTCGACCATGCGGCTGATGACGCGTGCGCTGTCCTCGATGGGCTCGGCGCGACCGAGTTGGCTGTCGCCCGTGGTCAGGTGCACCACGGCGCCGCCCATCTGGTACATGCCGGCCTCGAAGCTGACGCGCGTGCGCGTGCTGGCCTTCTCAAAGATCATGGCCAGCGTGCGGTCCTGCAGAGGCTGGTACTTCTCGTAGTTCTTGAACCGGCGCTTGATGAGCGCGGTGCGCTGGAACAGGTAGGCGTACTCGTCGCGCGAGAGGTCCTTGAACTGCAGGTAATGCCTCATGCCAAATGCTCCTGCAGGAAGGCGCGGATCAAGGGCAGCAGGCGCGCGGCGATCTCGTCCACCTCGGCCGCGCTGACCACCAGTGCCGGCAGCAGGCGCACCACGCGGTCGGCGGTCACGCTGATCAGCAGGTGGGCTTCGAGCGCGCGCTGCAGCAGCACGCCACAGGGGCGATCGAGTTCGATGCCGATCATCAGCCCCTGGCCGCGGATCTCGCGCACGCGACCGGTGGCCAGGTCGGCCGCGAGGCCTTCGCGGAGCAAGTTCATGAGCCGCTCGCCCATGGCCGCGGCATGCGCCACCAGACCGTCCTGTTCCATGACGTCGATGGTGGTCACCCCGGCGCGCATGGCCAGCGGATTGCCGCCGAAGGTGGTGCCGTGATTGCCGGCCTGAAGCACGCCCGCAGCCCGCGGGCCGCAGACGATGGCGCCCACCGGCACCCCGGAGCCCAGGCCCTTGGCCAGTGGCATCACATCGGGCTGGATGCCCGCCCATTGGTGCGCGAACCACTTGCCGGTGCGGCCGATGCCGCATTGCACCTCGTCCAGCATCAGCAGCACGTTGCGTGCGTCGCAGAGCTTGCGCAGGCCTTGCAGGAACTCGACGCGTGCCGGGTTGATGCCGCCTTCGCCCTGGATGGTCTCCAGGAAGATGGCGCTGATCTGCGGGTGGGCTGCGAAGGCCGCTTCCACGGCCGCCAGATCGTTCAGCGCCACCCGAACGAAGCCCGGCACCAAGGGCGCGAAGCCGGCCTGCACCTTGGGGTTTGCGGTGGCCGACAGGGTGGCCAGAGAGCGGCCGTGGAAGGCGCCTTCGAACACGAGGGTCTGCGGGGTGTCGAATCCCAGCACGTCATGGCCGTACTTGCGTGCCAACTTCAACGCGCCTTCATTGGCTTCCAGGCCGGAGTTGCAAAAGAAGACGTTGTTCAGGCCCGAGAGACGCACCAGGCGGGCAGCCAGTTCCTCCTGCAGCGGGATCTGGTAGTAGTTGCTGGTGTGGATGAGCTTGGCGACCTGGTCCTGAAGTGCGGCCACCAATCGAGGATGGGCATGGCCTAACGTATTGACGGCGATGCCCGAGAGCGCGTCCAGGTACTCATGGCCGTTCACATCCCAGACCCGGCTGCCATCGCCCCGCGCAAGCGCCACGGGCAGGCGCCCGTAGGTCGGCATCACATGGGGCATGGGGCTGGCGGTGTCGGCCATGGCGGCGCTCCTGGGCGGCGGGTGAGAAAAAGGAGCGCGGATTATGGGTGTGCAGTGCAACATGCGGCGAGCGCACGTCAGGCTCACGGGCACAATCCCGCGCTTCCGAATCTTCCGCAGACATGTCCGGCCCGTATCGCGAGCTCTTCATCCAGGGCATCACCCAGGACGGCCGGCCGTTTCGACCCAGCGATTGGGCCGAGCGGCTGGCTGGCGTGATGTCCTGCTTTCGGCCGCCCGGATCCCGCGCCCGCCCTGGCGCTCACCTCGCCTACAGCCCGTTTTGCGTGCCGCGCGTCATCAACGGCGTGAAGTGCGTGATCGTCAACGAGGCGCTGAAGGAGGTTGAGCCGCAGGCCTGGGCTTTTGTCCTCAACTTCGCGAAGGACAACGGCCTGGCGGTGGTCGACGCCTGCCTGCTGCCGGAAGACCGCGACGCCGCACCCGGGGGAGCCTGAGTGCCAAATGCGGTGTCGCCGGCGGTCGCGCCGAACGGATCCGTCGAGCGCTGCCCGACGGCGCCGCTCACGTGGCTGCTGGTCGGCCCCTTGGGCCGCGAGAGTGCCAGTTGGGGGGCGGCGCCACAAGTGATCCTCGGTCAACTACAGACTGTGCAACCACGTGCCAGCCTCTATGAACTGGACCTGCCCGGCACTGGCAGGCTGTGGCGGGAACGCACCCCATCGCAGGTCAGTGAGTGGGTGGAGCAGTTGCGCTCGCGAGTGCACGCGTCGGGCTTGTGCGGCCCCTTTGGCCTGATCGCCAGTTCATGGGCCTCGTGTGTGGCGGCCGAGTGGGCTCGGCAACACGCGGACGAACTTGGAGTCATCGTCATGCTGAGCCCAGGCATGCGACCTTTCTCGCCCGTGCTGCGCTCGGTCCGGCCGGGGTTCTGGACCCTTGCCCTGGCTCAGGTGCTTGGGCGACGCTCGCCGTTCGAGCGTGATCGCCGTTATTGGGACACCCACACCCAGCTGGAGCATCCGCCGGCGGAGGTGTTGAAGCATTGGCGCCAGTTGCGCCGCGCTCACCCTTTCAAGGCGCGCAACGGCTGGCGCCAGATGCTCGCCGTGTGGCGTTTCGAGACCACCAAGCGACGCCCGCACACGCAGGTGCTCCTGCTGGCCGGGAAGGGCGATGTCTGGCTGGATTGGCGTGTGTCGGCGGCCATCAGCCGTGCCTGGGGGGCAGCTCTGCGTGTCCATCCAGAGGCTGGGCACGATCTGCTGCTCGACGACCCGGCCTGGGTGGCTCGCTCCGTGGCGGAGTGGCTGATGCCCGTGGGCTCGGGCAGCCTGAATTCGACCTGAAACGCAAAAGACAAAGCCCGCCGGTTTGCACGCGGCGGGCTTGCTTTCTTGCACCCAGAAGTGTCTGGGTCGGTAGGCAGCGCTTACTGCGCAGCCACGCCCAGGGCCTTGATCTTGGCCGAGAGGCGGCTCTTGTGACGAGCAGCCTTGTTCTTGTGGAAGATGCCTTTGTCAGCGATCGAGTCGATCACCGATTGCGCGGCCTTGAAGAGTTCGGCGGCCTTCGGCTTGTCGCCGGCCACCACGGCCTTCTGGACGTTCTTGACCACGGTGCGGAAGTGCGAGCGCAGCGAGGTGTTCTCAGCGTTGCGCTTGACGTCCTGACGCGCGCGCTTGCGGCCCGAGGCCAGGCGCACGGTCTTCTTCTTGGCTTTGGAGGAGCTTGCCATCTTGTGTAGGGGTTGGGTGCAAAAGCCGGCGAGTATATCAGCGCGGCGCGAAAAGGCCAGGGTTGGCCCTGAGTCGGTCACCATGGGCGTTGATAATCCGCACTCGCCATCCGGCGAAGCTCAGAAGAAGAATGAACCTGCTCCGCGCTGCCGGCACCGTTTCCGCGTTCACCCTGCTGTCACGCATCACTGGGCTGGCGCGCGAGATCCTCACGACCACCTTGTTCGGAGCTTCGGCGCTGACCGATGCCTTCATGGTGGCTTTCCGCATTCCGAACATGTTGCGACGGCTGTTTGCCGAGGGTGCGTTCGCCCAGGCCTTCGTGCCTTCCTTGGCGGCGGAGCGTGCCGCAAAGGGTGATGAGGCCACCCGCAGCCTGATTGACGCCACAGCCACGGTGCTGGCCTGGGCGCTGCTGCTGGTCAGTTTGGCAGGAGTGATCGCCGCACCGCTTCTGGTCTGGGCGATGGGCAGTGGGCTTCCCAGAGAGGGCCATGACGCCGCCGTGGTCATGACTCGCTGGATGTTCCCTTACATCGCCTGCATGTCGATGGTGGCCCTGTCGGCGGGCATCCTCAACACGTGGAAGCGCTTCGCGGTGCCAGCTGCCACTCCGGTGCTGCTGAACCTTTGTGTGATCGGCTGCGGCCTGGCCTTGTCTGGCCCGCTGCAGCGGGCGGGGTGGCCCGGCATCTATGCGTTGGCGCTGGGGGTGATGCTGGGCGGCCTGCTGCAACTGGCTGTGCAGGTGCCGGCGCTGGCGAGCTTGGGGTTGGTGCCTCGCATTCGGTGGCGGCCGAGTGAGGTTCGAGCCGCCTGGGCGCACTCCGGGGTGCGCAGCATCCTGGGTCGCATGGGTCCGGCCTTGCTGGGGGTGGGCGTGGCGCAGTTGTCCCTGCTCATCAACACGCAGATTGCCAGCCATGTGGCGGTGGGGGCAGTCACCTGGGTGTCGATGGCCGACCGCTTGATGGAGTTCCCCACCGCCCTGGCAGGCGTGGCGCTCGGCGTGGTGTTGACGCCGCTGCTGGCGGCCGCCAAGGTGCAGGGCGACCGCAGTCCAGATCAAGCGGCGGAGTTCTCAAGCTTGCTGGATTGGGGGCTGCGCCTGGTGCTGCTGCTCGCCTTGCCCTGCGCCGTGGCGCTGCTGGTGTTCAGCCTGCCCCTGGTGGCTGTGCTTTTCCACAATGGTGCGTTCACGGCCGCGGACGCTCAGCAAACGGCGCGCGCGGTGACGGGCTACGGCCTGGGCCTGATCGGCATCGTCGCCATCAAGGTGCTGGCGCCAGCCTACTTCGCGCGCAGCGACATGCGCACGCCGGTGCGCATCGCCATCGTCGTACTGGTCTGTACGCAACTGTTCAATCTGGGTCTGGTGCCCTGGCTCGGGGCCGCCGGGCTGGCGGTCTCGATCGGCTTGGGCGCATTGCTCAACGCGGGCTGGCTGCTGCGCGGCCTGCTGCGTGATCGGGTGTTCCAGCCCACGGTGGGCTGGCTGGGATTTGCTGCCAAGGTGGCCCTGGCGTCAGTGGCCATGGGAAGTCTGCAAGCCTGGCTGGCCTGGCGCTTGGACTGGCTGGCCATGGACAAGCTGCCACGTGCCGGCGTCATGGCGGCCGCTTTGCTGGCTTCGGCTCTGCTTTACTTCGGTGTTCTGGCGCTGGTGCGCGTGAACCTGCGCGCGCTGATGCGGCGGCGTGCGGCTTCCTAGAATCCGCCGCCCTGCGAGAGCCATTCGATGCCCTTTTTCCAGACGCTGACGCCCGCGCAACGCCGCCTGCTTGGTTGGGGGGCCATGCTCTTCGCCTTGCTGGCACTGCTTTGGCTGCTGGCACCGGTGCTGTCGCCATTCTTGGCGGCGGCGGTGCTGGCCTACGTGCTCGCGCCGCTGGTTCAGCGCCTGGCTCGGCACATGCCGCGCGTGCTGGCGGTGATCCTGGTGGAGATGCTGGCCGTGCTTGTGCTGGCCTCCTTGCTGCTCCTGCTCGTGCCGGTGATCGCCAAGGAGTTGCCGCTGCTTCGCGAGCAGATTCCGGTGCTGGCCGGCAAGGTCAATGCGCTGCTCGCTCCCTGGCTGGCCAAGCTGGGCGTGCCCATCGCGCTTGACGTGCCCGGCATCAAGGCCTTCGTGCTGGAGCACTTCGGCGACCAGGCCGGCAGTTGGGTGAGCACCTTGCTCGGTTCGGTGCGCATCGGCGGTTCGCTGCTCCTGGCGCTGGTGGGCAACTTGGTGCTGATTCCGGTGGTGCTTTTCTATCTGTTGCTGGACTGGCCACAGCTGCTTCAGCGCGTCTGGGCACTGGTTCCTCCACGCGCCAAGGAATCGGTGGGTGGCTTCCTCGCGGAATGCGACGACCTGCTGGGCCATTACCTGCGTGGGCAGCTGATGCTGATGGGTGTGCTGGCGCTGTACTACGCGGTGGCACTGGGCATCGCCGGTTTCGACTTGGCCTTGCCGCTGGGCGTCTTTACGGGCGTGGCGGTGTTCATTCCCTATGTTGGCTTCGGCCTGGGCCTGGTGCTGACGCTTCTGGCCGGCGTGTTGGAGTTCGCTTCCTGGTACCCGGTGATCGTGGTGGCCGTGGTCTTCGGACTGGGCCAGGTGCTGGAGAGCTTCGTGCTCACGCCGCGCTTGGTGGGCGAGCGCATCGGCCTGTCGCCGCTGATGGTGATCTTTGCGCTGCTTGCCTTCGGGCACCTGCTGGGCTTTGTCGGCATCCTGGTCGCACTGCCGCTCAGCGCGGTCACTCTGGTGGCCCTGGGACGTGCGCAGCGCAGCTATTTGCAGAGCAGCCTGTACCGCGGATGAGTGCGCGGCAGTTCCCCCTGGATCTGGAGCCGGCGCCGGATCACCGCTTCGAACGCTTCGTTCCTGGCGAGAACGCCTGGCTGCTGACGCATCTGCAGGGCTTGCAGGCGGGAGAAGCGCCCACCTTGATCAGCGGACCGTCCGCAAGCGGCAAGACGCACTTGCTCCGCGCATTGGCCGCGCAGTGGCAGTCGCGAGGGCATGTGGTGCAGCATTTTGACGCCGCCACGCGTCCGCCATGGAAACTGCTGCCTGCTGCTCGCCTGGTGCTCATCGACGAGGTCGAGCAACTCGATCCCGATCAGCAGCACGCCGCCTTTGCGCTGTTCATTGACGCCATCGGGCAGGGCGCCGCCGTGGTGGCGGCCAGTCGCCTGCCCGCTGCCGAGCTGCCTTTGCGCGAAGACTTGCGCACCCGCCTGGCCTGGGGCGCGGGCTTCGCGTTGCAGCCGCTGGGCGAAGCAGCGCTTCGTCAGCTGCTGCGCCAGGAAGGTCAACGCCGGGGACTGCAGCTGGGCGACGACTTGCTCGAGTACCTGATGTTGCGCTTTGCGCGCGACGCTTCCCACCTGGTGCCGCTCCTGCAACGCCTGGACGACTACGCCATGCGTACCAAGCGCGCGCCCACGGTGCCGCTGCTGCGCGAGATGCTGCATGAAGAACCTCACCCTGTTTGACCTGGACGGCACGCTGTTGCCGATCGACTCCGACCACGCTTTCGGCCAGTTCCTGGTGCAACAGGGCTGGGTGGATGGCGCCACCTGGGGCGCGCGCAACGACCAGTTCTACGCGGACTATTGCGCGGGCCAGTTGGACCAGGATGCCTACGTCGAATTCGCCACCTCGGGCTGGCGGCACCGGGGCCGCGAGGCGGCCGAGGCCATGCGCGAGCGTTTCATGGCCGAGTGCCTGCGGCCCAGCATCCAGCCACAGGCGCTGGAATTGGTGCGGCGGCACCAGGCAGCAGGCGATTGGGTGGCCTTGGTCACGGCGACCAACGAGTTCGTCACCGCGCCGATCGCGGAAGCCTTTGGCATCGAACACCTGATCGCCGTGCGTCTGGCATTGGGCGCTGACGGTTGGTTCAGCGGTGGGATCGAAGGCGTGCCGTCCTTTCGCGAAGGCAAGATCACCCGTGTGGAGCAGTGGCTGGCTGACCAGGGTGCCCTACGGTCCGACTTCGGGCGGGTGATCTGCTACTCCGACTCGCACAATGACCTGCCGCTGCTGCAATGGGCCGACGAGGCGGTGGCCACCAATCCCAACCAGGCACTGGCGCTTGAAGCTGCGGCTCGCGGCTGGCCGGTTCTGAGGCTGTTCGAATGATCAAAAAATTCATCAAGACCCTGTTCGGCGGCAAGGCCGCCGCCGCAGCGCCTACCACCGTCCTAGGCACCCGCGTCGAAGTGCCGGTCAGCGAGCACGGTATCGACCTGCGCCTGCTCGATGATCGGGCGGTGCGCGTCGTCGAAACCTTGCAACAGGCGGGGTTCGAAGCCTACGTCGTGGGTGGCGCGGTGCGCGACCTGCTGCTCGGCCGTCGGCCCAAGGACTTCGATGTGGCCACCAACGCCACGCCGGAGCAAGTGAAGGGGCTGTTTCGCCGCGCCTTCATCATTGGCCGACGATTTCGCATCGTGCACGTGGTGCATGGGCGCGGGCGCGACCACGAGGTCATCGAGGTCTCGACCTTCCGCGCCCTGCTGGCCGAGGCCGGCGCCGAACGCGTGAGCGGCAACGAGAAGACCAGCAAGAAGGAACTGGCCGACAAGGCCCATGTGGTAGACGCCAGCGGCCGAGTGCTGCGCGACAACGTCTGGGGCCCGCAGGTCGAGGATGCGGCGCGGCGCGACTTCACCGTCAACGCCATGTACTACGACCCCGCGCGGCAGTTGCTGGTGGACTACCACGGCGGCTTGGCCGACCTGCGGGCCAAGCTGCTGCGCATGATCGGTGACCCTGAAACCCGCTACCGCGAGGACCCCGTGCGCATCCTGCGCGCCGTGCGCTTCGCCGCCAAGCTTGGCTTTGCCATCGAACCCGCCAGCCGCACCCCGCTCGTGGCCTGCGCCAAGCAATTGCCCGAGGTGCCGGTGAGCCGGCTCTTCGACGAAATGGTCAAGTTGTTGCAGACCGGCCACGGGCTGGCCAGCCTGGAACAGCTCAAGGCCCAGGGCCTGGGCCGGGGACTCTTTCCGGTGCTTGACGCCGTCTTGCAGCCCGACGGCTCGCTGCCGGCGGGATGGCATGGTGAACTGATTCGCCTGGCACTGCAGGACACCGATTTGCGCGTGGCGGAAGGCCGCAGCGTGGCGCCCAGCTTCCTGCTGGCCTGCCTGCTGTGGGCCGAGGTGAAGGGCCGCTGGGCGCAGTTGCGCGCCGCGGGCGAGCCGGTGGTGCCGGCCTTGCAACAAGCCATCGACCAGGTCTTCGATGCGCGCATCGGAGACATCTCCGGGCGCGGCAAGCTGGCCGCCGACATGCGCGAGATCTGGCTGATGCAGCCGCGCTTTGACCGGCGCGTGGGCAGCGGTCCGTTCAGCCTGGTTGAGCAGCCGCGCTACCGGGCCGGATTCGATTTCTTGCGACTGCGCGCCGACGCAGGCGATGCCGATCCGCTGCTGGCCGATTGGTGGGAGGACTTCGCGTTGGGCAGCGACGAAGACCGGCGCGCCCTCGTGGATGAAGTCAAGGCCCAGGAGCGGGCACAACCGAGGCAGCCTCGCGCTGTGCGCGAGCCTTTGGGGGCAGCGGGTGCGGACGGTGTGGACTCTGCGGACGCGGGCGCCGACCTGGCGCCCCCTGACCCGGCACGCAAACGCCGCCGCCGACGGCGCAAGCCGCGCGGCGAGGGCGGTCCAGGGCCGTCCGCGGCCGGCGAGTGACTCGCCGGGTGAGTCGGCGGGCCTACGTGGGCCTGGGCGCCAACCTGGGGGACGCGTTGGCTACGCTGAGGCGAGCCGCTGAGCAGGTGGCCAGCTGGTCCGATGCCCGGAACGTGCAAGCTTCCAGCCTCTATCGAAGCGCCCCCGTGGATGCTGGAGGCCCTGACTACTGGAATGCCGTGCTGGCCTTCGACACCGACGCCAGCCCCCTGGTTCTGCTGCAACGCTTGCAGGACATCGAACGGCAGCATGGTCGCGAACGACCGTTCCACCATGCGCCTCGTACCTTGGACCTCGACCTGCTGGCGCTGGGTGAGCTCACGCACGCCGACGAGCAGTTGCTGCTGCCGCACCCGCGCCTGCACCAGCGTGCCTTCGTCCTCTTGCCGCTACTGGAGTTGGCGTCGGGCTTGGCGCTGCCTGGTCTGGGTGAACTGGAGTGCTTCGTGCACAGCGTGGCCGATCAGCGCATCGAGCGCAGCCCGCTTCAACTGTTCAGCTCGAAGTAGCGCTGGGCGGCGTAGACGATGGCAGTCATCAGGTAGATGCCGCCGGTCAGCAAGCCGAACACGGCGGCCAGCACACTTCCCCAATTGCTGGAGTTCGCCTGACCGAAGCGGGCTTCCCAGCGCTCATCTGAGCTGAGCGCCAGCACGATGCCCTGCAGCGCACCGGCTGCGAGCATGGCGCAGCCCAGCGGCAGGGCCCAGGACAGGTTGGGAGCGTCGGTACCCAGGCGTTCGAGATCACGCAGCCCCCATAGAGCCGTCAAGGTGGCCAGCCAGTGCAGGTGCGCCCATCGGTCCTTGAAGCCATGCAGATAGAAACGGTGCGCGCCAAGCGCACCGAGAAGCACAGCCAACCAGGCGGCCCCGGCTTTCGAGCGGCTCATGGCGCCGGCACCTCGCTGCCCAGACCCAGTGCGCGTTGCATGAAGACCACGTCCAACCAGCGCTCAAATTTCCAGCCTGCGGCCTTCATGACACCCATGGGCTCGAAGCCGGCTTGACGGTGCACGCCGATCGAGGCGGCGTTTGCGCTGTCGCCAATCACGGCCACCATCTGCCGTGCGCCCAGGGCCTCACATCGCGAGATCAGCTCGGCCAACAACAAGCGGCCCAGCCCCGCGCCTTGCGCCTCGGGCGCCAAGTAGATCGAGTCTTCCAGGCAAAAGCGGTAGGCCATCCGCGGGCGGAAGTAGTTGGCGTAGGCGTAGCCGAGCACGCGACCATCGCGTTCGGCCACCAGCCATGGCAGCTGGCGCCCCAAGACCTCCGCGCGACGCCGAGCCATCTCCGCCTCGTCGGGGGCTTCCAGCTCGAAGGTGCCTGTGCCGTGAAGCACATGGTGCCGGTAGATGGCCGTCAGCGCAGGCAAGTCGGCGTCCTGGCTGTCGCGCAGCCAAAGCAAGGATGGAGGGGGGGAATCGCTCATGATGTGCAGGCCGTCACGGCGCAACGGCCGCGGCTGTCTATAATCGCCAGCTTTCTTGCGGCTACGGCTTCCAGGGATGGAAGCGTATCTACGGCGCCAGCAAGGGTTGCCAGCATATCCGGCTGGCACTCACTCGTTCCGCAGTCCCTGACGTGTCCCTGGGGCGGCCGAGAACACAACACTCTTAGGTTTGAAGGAAACAAGATGGTCGTGATCCGTCTCGCCCGTGGTGGCTCCAAGAAGCGCCCGTTCTACAACATCGTCGTGGCCCCGAAGGCTGAGCGCCGTGATGGCCGCTTCATCGAGCGCGTGGGTTTCTACAACCCGGTCGCTTCCGGCAAGGCCGAGGGCCTGCGCATCGCGCTGGACCGCATCAGCTACTGGACCGGCGTTGGCGCCCAGATGAGCCCGGTGGTGGACCGTCTGGTCGGCGAAGCCAAGAAGGCCGTGGTCGCCGCGTAATCAGCATGAACCCCATGCCCGCCGACGCCGTGCCAGTCGGCCGCATCAGTGGGGCTTTCGGTGTCAAAGGCTGGATCAAGGTCCAGCCTTTTTCATTGGACGCCGACGCACTGTTCGCCAACACCACCTGGTGGCTGGCGAGCGACGCCCCGCGTGCTCAGCCACTGCCCAGCCAGCTCAAGGTGCTCACGCTGCGTGAGCAGAGCGATCAGTTGGTGGCGCTGGTCGAAGGGGTGCAGGATCGCAACGCGGCCGAAGCCTTGCGGGGCGCTGTGCTTCACGTGCCGCGCTCCAGCTTCCCCAAGCCGGCGCAAGCGGACGAGTTTTACTGGGTCGACCTGATCGGTTTGGCCGTGGTCAACCGTGCGGGTCAGGACCTTGGGCGCGTCATCGACCTCATCGACACCGGCCCGCATTGCGTGCTGCGCATCGCGCCGCCGGGCATCGAACGGCCTGCACCCTCCCAGGAACTGCTGATCCCGTTCGTCAGCCAGTACGGCTGCGATGTCGACCTGGACGCCAAGCGCATCACGGTCGACTGGCAAAGTGACTGGAAGGACGCTGAGTGAGGTTCGACCTCCTCACGATCTTTCCCGAGCTCATCGCGCCGCACCTGGAATCCGGCATCACCCGGCGCGCGTTCGCCAGCGGGCAGGTGCAGGTGAAATGCTGGAACCCACGCGACTTCACCGAAGACAACTACCGCCGCATCGATGACCGCCCCTTCGGCGGTGGGCCCGGCATGGTCATGCTGGTCGAACCCCTTGAGCGGGCGCTGGCGGCGGCACGAATGGACCGAGGCGACCCTTCCAATTGCCCGGTGATCCATTTCAGTCCCTCTGGCGAGCGCCTGACGCAAGCCGTGGCGGCCGAACTGGCCGCAGGGGAAGGGGCCGTGCTGGTCTGTGGGCGCTACGAAGGCATCGACCAGCGCTTCGTCGAACGCCATGTGACCCGCGAGATCAGCCTCGGGGACTTCGTACTCTCCGGGGGCGAGTTGCCGGCTCTGGCCCTGCTGGACGCCGTGACCCGATTGCTGCCCGGCGTGCTGGGCGATGAGGCCTCGCACCAGCAGGACAGCTTCCAAGCCGACAGCGGCGGCCTGCTCGACTGCCCCCACTACAGCCGCCCAGAGCAACTGGGCGAGGACCGCGTGCCCGCCGTGCTGCTTTCTGGCCACCATGCGCAGATCGCGCGCTGGCGGCGTGAGCAGCAGCTGCGCTACACGCAAGAGCGGCGCCCGGATTTGATCGACGCCGCCCGGGCGGCAGGACGCCTCACGGCCGACGACGAAAAGTGGCTCCGTACCTTGCGGGATCAGTGATTGCCCGTATACTCGCGGGCTTTTCGATCCTCTGCCGGGTCCAGTGAAATCACGGGCGCGATGCCGGCACGATCACTTTCGGAGCAACCCCGGAGAACCTCATGGACCTGATCCAAACCCTTGAACAAGAAGAAATCGCCCGCCTGAACAAGACCATCCCGGCTTTCATGCCCGGCGACACGGTGATCGTCAGCGTGAACGTGGTGGAAGGCACCCGCAAGCGCGTGCAAGCCTATGAAGGCGTGGTGATTGCCAAGCGCAACCGCGGCCTGAACAGCAGCTTCATCGTGCGCAAGGTGTCCAGCGGCGAAGGCGTGGAGCGCACCTTCCAGCTGTACAGCCCGCTGATCGCCAGCATCGAAGTCAAGCGCCGTGGCGACGTTCGCCGCGCCAAGCTGTACTACCTGCGCAGCCGCTCGGGCAAGAGCGCGCGCATCAAGGAAAAGCTCTCCTGAGCTGCCCTTGGCTCCCAGCCGCAGAAGCCGCCCTCGCCGGGCGGCTTTTTTGTTTCTCGGTCACTCCATACTTCGCGCCGTGACCGGCATTCGCCCCATCTTCGACCCGCATGCCGTGCCCGTGAGCGCCGTGGATGCGCACCTGCCCGCCCTGCCGGAGCCTTGGCTGAAAGCCGCCGCGTTGCGGCAGCACTTCTCAGAGGTGTCGCTGGCCGAGCCGGAGCGCCCTGGCGATGGCGGCCGGCTGCCCGGCATGAACCCGCGTCAGGCGGCGGTGCTGGTGCCGCTGGTGATGCGCGAGACGGAGGTGACCGTGCTGTTGACACGCCGGCAAGAGCAGCTCAGGCACCATGGCGGGCAGATCAGCTTCCCTGGGGGCGCCATCGACGCCACGGATGAGGATGCCTGGGCGGCGGCACTGCGTGAAGCGGCGGAAGAGATAGGACTCGGTGCCGAGCATGTCGAACCGATCGGTCTGCTGCCCGTTTACACCACGGTGACCGCCTATTCGGTGCAACCCTGCGTGGCCCTGGTGCGCCCGCCGTTCGATCTGCACCTGCAGGCCGCCGAAGTGGCCGAGGCCTTCGAGGTGCCTCTCCGCTTTCTGATGCAGCCCGCGCACCATCGCCACCATCGCCTTGAACTGCCGGGCTTGTCGCGTGAGTTCCTCTCCATGCCTTGGTCGAACCAGGGCCGCGACTACTTCATTTGGGGCGCCACGGCGGCCATGCTGAGGAACCTTTACCACCAGCTCCGGCAGGGGCGCTCTCTATGATGCGTGCATGAGTTTTCTGGCCGTGCTGCTGGCACTGATCTGCGAGCAGCTCAAACCCCTTCCGCATGGGAATGCGGTGCATGGCGCGGTGGTGGCGTGGTCGCGCTGGTGCGGGCGCAACATGGACGCGGGCGAGCCCGTGCATGCGTGGCTCACCTGGCTGGTGTCGGTCGGGCTGCCGGCCGTCGTCGTGTTCCTGATCGACTGGATGCTGCGCCAGCAGTCCTTCTTTCTGGCGCTCGGTTTTGACGTGCTGGTGCTTTACCTGACGCTGGGCTTCCGACAGTTCAGCCACTACTTCACCGACATCCGCGAGGCCCTGGAGCGCGGCGACGAGTTGGAGGCACGCCGTCTGCTCGCCAGTTGGCAGCATGTGGATGCTTCTGAGCTGCCGCGCTCCGAGCTGCTGCGCCACGTCATCGAGCATTCGCTGCTGGCGGCGCACCGGCATGTGTTCGGCGTGTTCTTCTGGTTCGTGCTGGTGGCCAGCCTGGGGGGCGGGCCGGCGGGCGCCGTGCTGTTCCGGCTGGCGGAGTTCGCCAGCCGCTACTGGGCCTTCCGCAATCGCAAGCTGGACACGCTGACGCACGAGCGCCTGCATGGCCTGTCACGGCGCTGCTTTGCGCTCATGGACCATGTGCCCTCTCGCCTCACGGCCGCAGGCTTTGCCATCGTGGGCAATTTTGAAGAGGCGGTGAACGGCTGGCGGCGCGACGCCAGCCTCTGGTCGCAGGACAACGAAGGCGTCATCCTGGCCGCCGCCGCTGGTGCGGTGGGTGTGCAACTGGGTGGAGCCTCGGCGCCGGGCGTGTTCCCAGATCGCAGCAAGACCCTGGCGGCCGGCAGCGCCCCCGACGCCACGGCGGCCATGGGCTCCACGCCGGGTGAGCCGCCGCAACTGGGTCATCTGCATTCCGTGGTGCGCCTGGTCTGGCGCTCTGTGGTCTTGTGGATGCTGCTGCTGGCGCTGCTCAAGCTCGCCAATCTGATCGGCTGAGCCTAGAAACGGCAGTTGGACGCGGTCGAGTGCGCCGTGCTTCGGTGCGCTGGCAAGGCGCGCCGACGCAGCGGGCTCGTGCCCGCAAGGAGAAGCAACGCCGCCAGCGTGCCGCAGCACGGTGCAATCGGCCGCGTAGCGCTCTCACCCAAGCGGTGAGCGGAGCCGTGAGCACATTTCGTTGTGCTGCTCGGAACTTGCATGCGGCGGCAAGCGGTCAACTGCCGCTTCTAGGCTGAAAGAGCAAGGGCCCCAAACGGGGCCCTTGGATTCACTTCAGCATCGTCTGCTGCAGGAACTGCACCATGCTCCACTGCATGTAGTCGTTGTTCTCCTTGCGCGCGAAGCCGTGGCCTTCGTTGTCGGCGCGCAGGTACCAGACCGGCGTGCCGAGTTCACGCACCTTGGCCACGATCTGCTCGGCCTCGGTGTAAGGCACCCGCGGGTCGTTCTTGCCTTGGATGACGAACAGCGGTTTCTTGATCTTGTGCGCGTTGGTCAGCGGCGAGATCTTCTCCAGATGCTCGCGCATGGCCGGATCGCGCTCGTCGCCGTACTCCACACGGCGCAAGTCGCGGCGGTAGCTTTCGGTGTTGTTCAGGAAGGTCACGAAGTGGCTGATGCCGACGATGTCGATGGCGCCAGCGATGCGGTCGCTGTAATGCGTGGCCACGGCCAGGCTCATGTAACCGCCGTAGCTGCCACCGGTGACGACGACGCGATCGGCGTCCAAATCCGGCTGCGTCTTGATCCACTCCAGCAGCGCGCCGATGTCCTTCACCGAGTCTTCGCGCTTGAAGCCGTTGTCCAGCGCCAGGAAGGTCTTGCCGAAGCCCGAGGAGCCGCGCACATTGGGTTGGATCAGGGTGATGCCGAGTTCCTGGATGAAGTACTGCCAGCGGCTCAAAAAGCCCACCGTGGCCTGCGCTTCGGGCCCGCCGTGGATGCTGATCAGCACCGGTCGCTTGCCCTTGAAGCTGGCGGGCGGGCGGTTGATCAGGCCGCTGATGCTCAAGCCGTCGAAGCTCTTCCAGCGAATGATCTCGGTGTCGTTGAACGCCTGGGTGTCGATGCCGGCCGGCACTGCAGCCCTGGTCCACTGGGTGCTGGCGCCCTTGGCGTCCAGCACGTGGATCTGGCTCGGCCCCTTCGGGCTACTCACCGAGTACACGAGCAGTGGCAGGCTGGGGTGGAAGCGCGCACTGCCCACCGAACCGGCGGCCAGCTTGGGCGCCGGCAGCTCCTTCCAGGTGCTGGTGTCGAACACATGCACCAGGTCGCGCCCATCGGCATTGGCTTGCACCACCAGGGTCTTGCCGTCGGCGCTCACGTCGCCGCCGCTGATGTCCCAGGGGATGTGCGCTGTGATGCGCTTGAGCTCCTGGGTCTTGGCATCCAGCACAGCCAGTTCGCGGAACTCGCCGAAGCGGTCGGTGGCCACCAGCAGCGTGCGGTTGTCGGGCATGAAGCTGCCGAAATGCACCGCCTTGGCGTCGTTGCTGCCCGGCTTGGGCAGCACCTGCACCGGCTTACCGGCGCTCTCGCCTTCCAGCTCCATCAGCCACAGCTGCGACTCGTTGGCGCTCATGTACTTGGTCAGCACCATGCGCTTGCCGTCTTCGCTGACGTTTCCGCCCCAGCCGCCGCCTTCCAGCTCGACGAGCTTGCGGCGCTCGGCGAGCGGGTCCTTGGCTTCAGGATTCACGGCCCAGAAGCTGGTCATGATCTTGGCCCGCGTGCCGCCCTGTGCGGTGCGGTCGATCGGTACGCTGGTGTAGACGATCTCGCCCTGCGGCTTGCGCCAGCCGTTCAAGCTGGTGCGCTCGTCGGGGTGGGTGAGCTGCACAGCCGGTGCGCCGTCGAAGCCCTGGCGGTAGATCTGCGTCACCTCGTTGCCGCCGCTGGAGCGGCTGAACACAATGAAGCGGCCGTCCTTGGGTTCGTAGCTGCCGGCGCCTGCGGGCTCAGGGCCTTGGGTGACCGGCTTGAGCGTGCCCATGGCCGTGTCCAGCCGGAACAGCTGGGGCGTGCTGGCACCGGCTTCGCGGTGGCCCACCAGCATCTCCGCCTTGGTCGGGTGCCAGTCCGAGAAGCCGTGGCCGCGGAACTCGGTGTAGGCGGCCATGCGGTCGGCCAGGCTCTTGGGGACCGGCGGCACGTTCTGCATGTGCAGGGCAGCCGGTGGCGTCATCAGGTCAGCGCCTTGGGCCAGGGACAGCAGCGGGCTGCTGGCAAAGAGGGCGGCGACGGTGCGGCGGGTCAGCTTCATGGGCGCATTCCGAGTTGGGAAAACGCGCATGCTGTCAGAAGCTGCGGCGCCATGCCGGAAGTTGCTCAGAAGGGGCAGGGACTGTTCAGGGTTAGTCCGGGGAGCACCAGGTCTTGAGCATGCAGCATCAGCCGAGGCGCGTGCCGATCCGGGTCGTACAGCGTGTCGCCCACGATGGGGTGACCGATGGCCAGCAGGTGCACGCGCAGCTGGTGCGAGCGGCCGGTCAAGGGCTCCAGCAGCAGGCGTGTCTGCCCATCGCCCATGGTGCCGCGGCGCCATCGGGTCTGGCTAGGGCGTCCCCCGTCGAAGCACACCCGCTGGCGTGGCCGGTTGGGCCAATCCGCCGCCAGCGGCAGGTCGATGAGGCCCTCGGCCTCGGTCAACTCGCCCCAGACCAGGGCCTGGTAGCGCTTGCTCACCTGCCGCCGTTCGAAGGCGCTGCCGAGCTCCCGCTGCGCCTCGAGCGTGCGGGCGAAGAGCAACAAGCCCGAAGTCGCCTGGTCGAGCCGGTGCACCACCAGGGCTTCGGGGAACTGGGTGCGCACGCGCGACCAAGCGCAGTCCTGCTTGTCCTCGCCACGGCCTGGCACGCTGAGCAGGCCGGCCGGCTTGTCGATGGCAATGAGGCGCTCGTCGACATGCAGCAGTGGGATTTCAGAAGGCATGCACCCAACCTGACTGCAGCGCCGACTCCGGGCGCGAGCCGGCCTCGGCCACCCGCGCCAGGGCGTCATACGTGGGCAAGCCCAGCGCCTTCAGCGTGCAGGCCGCGACGGTGCCGGTGCGGCCGATGCCAGCGGCGCAGTGCAGCAGCACCGACTCGCCGTCGCGCAGTGCCTGCGCCAGCTCGCGCACCCCGTCGGCGAAGGCCTGTGCGTCGGCGCTCAGGCCGAAGTCGGCCATCGCGAGCTCCTGCAAGCGGCAGGGCAGCAACTCCTCTTCGATCGCATGGAGGTACTCAGGGCTGAGTAGGGCGATCTCATGGCGCGGTGTCAGGCACACGATGCGTTGCAGCCCTGCCTCGTCTGCCATTCGAAGAAACGCCAGCCAGTCCTCGCGCCGGCCTGGCATCGAATGCAAGCAGAGCCGACCAGAAACGGTCGCGGGCAGCGGCAGCGGGCGAAAGCTCATGCGTGCATTGTCTGCAGCCTCGCCTTCGGCAGGCGACGGGCACGAATGGCTTGTGCCATGCACTCCAAGCCCACGATGTCCCGCAGCGCGACGTCCCATTGCACCGACCGCCACAATGCCGGCCCCATGTTCGATGTCGTCGTCCTGTTCTTTGCGCTTGGGGTGTTTGCGCGTGTCGTCAAGAGCGACCTGCGCCTGCCCGAGGCCCTCTACGAAACCCTGACCATCTACCTGCTGCTGGCCATCGGCCTGAAGGGCGGCTTGGAGCTCAGTCGCCAGCCTTTGATGGATTTGCTGCCGCAGGTGGGCGCCGTGGTGCTGCTCGGGGCGCTGATCCCTTTGGCCGTGGCGCCGCTGCTTCGGCTGGCGGGTTTGAGCGCGGTGGACGCCGCCGGTCTGTCCGCGCATTACGGCTCGGTCAGCGTCGTCACCTTCGCCGTGGCGCTGACGGCCGTGCAGGCGGCCCAGCTGCCGCATGAGAGCCACGCGGCACTGTGGGTGGCGGCCATGGAGGCGCCGGGCCTGGTGGTGGGCATCGTGCTGGCGCGCCTGGCGCTCAAGAAGCAGGACGGCAGCAAGGGCGGCATCCGCTGGGACCTGCTGGCGCATGAGGTCTTGCTCGGCAAGTCGGTGCTGCTGCTGCTCGGCGGTCTGCTCATCGGGGCCGTGGCGGGCGATGCCGGCGTGAAGCCCATCCAGGCGGTGTTCATCGACCCCTTCAAGGGCGTGCTGGCCTTGTTCCTGCTGGAGCTCGGCCTGGTCGCCGGAGGCCAGATCGGCGCCCTTCGCCGCCATGGCCTGAAGCTGATCCTGGTGGGCTGTCTGGTGCCGCCGCTGCTTGCCGTGGCTGGCGCGTTCACCGGCCAGCTGCTCGGCCTGCAGGTCGGTGGGGTGGCCCTCTTGGCCACGCTGGCGGCCAGCGCCAGCTACATCGCGGCGCCAGCGGCGCTGCGCGTGGCTGTGCCCCAGGCCAACGCCGGGCTGGCCATCGCCTGCGCGCTGGGCGTGACCTTCCCCTTCAACCTGCTGGTCGGCATTCCGCTGTACATCCAGCTCGCCCCCTGGTTCACATGATTGCCAAGCACATCAAGACCCAGCTCACGGTGATTGCCGAGAGCGCGCTGGAACCCCGGCTGCTGGCCGAGCTGAAGCGGCATCATGCCCATGTGTGGACCATCTCGGAGGTGCGCGGCGCCTTTCCCGAGGGCGAGCGCAGTGGGGACTGGGAGGCCGATCGCACGATCGAAGTCCGCGTGATCTGCGAGCCGGCCACGGCCGACGCCATTGCCGAGGCCGTGCTGCAGAAGTACGCGCCGCACTACAGCGTGGTGGTGCACTTCGGCGAAGTCCAGGTCTTGCGACCAGAGCGCTTTTGAAGCGTTGTAATCGCAGCATGCACGACACCAACGAACACCCCGCCGTGGCGCGTGTGCGCGCCGCGTTGAGCGAGCGCGCTCACACCGAGGCGCCGCGCTGGCTGGACGGCAGCGCGCGCACCGCCGCGGAAGCCGCGGCGCAGCTCGGCGTGCCGCAGGGCGCGATTGCCAAGTCGGTGATCCTGCGCGACGCGCAAGAGGATGCGGTCTGGCTCTGCATCACCGCCGGCGACCGACGTGTCAACGCCGCCAAGCTGCCCGCGCCCACCGCGCGCGCCGACGCCGACTGCGTGCGCCGCCACAGCGGCTTTGCCATCGGTGGCGTCTCGCCCCTGGGCTTCGCGCCGCAGGAGGGGGCCTCGGCCCCTCGCCTGCTGATGGACGAAAGCCTGTGGCGCTTCGAACGCGTGTGGGCGGCTGCGGGCCACCCCATGGCGGTGTTCCCGGCCACGCCGGACGAGTTGCTGCGCATCAGCGGCGCCACCCGAGCGGTGTTCACCGATGACTGATCCCTTGCCCAGCCCTGAGGCGCCCGTGGCTTCGCCTTGCATCAACGTCTGCCGAATGGATGCCGCATCCGGCCTGTGCCTGGGTTGCGCGCGCACGCTGGATGAAATCGCCAGCTGGTCGCAAGCGGGCTCGGCGCAGCGGCTGGCCGTGTTGCAGCAACTGCCGGCGCGCCGTGCGGCGCTGGGATGGCCTGCTCAAGGCGAGTCGCGCCCATGAAGACCCTGCGTTTCTACTTCGACCCCATCTCGCCCTACGCCGCGCTGGCGTTCTGGCGCCTGCCCGAGGTGCTGGTCGGCCGGCACTACGCGGTGGACTACGTGCCCATCCTCTTCGCCGCGGCGCTCAAGGCCCACGGTAGCAAGGGCCCGGCGGAGATTCCCGGCAAACGGGACTGGACCTACCGCCAGGTGCTGTGGCGGGCCCGCCAGTGGCAGCTGCCGCTCAGCCTGCCGGCCAGCCATCCGTTCAACCCGCTGCCCCTGCTGCGGCTGGGCTGGGCCTGCGCACCGGCAGGCAAGACCCCCTCGCGCTGGGTGGTCGAGCAGCTCTTCGCGCACGCCTGGCAATCCGATGGTGCCGAGGCCGCCGACCCGGCGCGCCTGGCCCAACTGGCGAAGCTGCTGGCCCCGCAGCGCGCGACCGACGAGGAAACGGCCAAGACCCGCCTGCGCGAGGCCACCGACGCAGCCCTGGCCGCTGGCGTGTTCGGGGTGCCGACCTTTGAAGTCGACGGCAAGCTGATCTGGGGCCAGGACAGCCTGGACATGCTCGCCGCCCTGCTCGATGGCGATCCCTGGTTCGACAGTGAGGCTTGGCATCAGGCCGGCGCGCTGCCGGTGGGCGTTCAGCGAACACCTTAGTGAGCGAAGAATGAGCACGCGTCTGGGGCAGATTGACTTCGATGAACGAGTGCTCGACGCCTTGAGGGACGGCTGTCTGGTGGTATTTGCCGGCGCCGGGGTTTCCAAAGGCTTACCCGCAGACTTGCCGAACTTCAAAGGCTTGGTCCACGAACTCGCCAAGAAGGCCGGCAAAGAATGGAAAGAGAAAGATGAGCCCGATCAGTTTCTCGGCCAGCTGAACGGTCTTGGGATTCCTGTTCACCAATTGGCGGCAGACGTGCTCGATCCTCCTGGCCGCCTGCCCAACGCGTTGCACAAGGATTTGCTGCGCCTGTTTCGCACGCCGGACAAGGTGCGCTTGGTCACCACCAACTTCGACCGGCATTTCGAGGCCGCCGCGCTGGAGGTGTTCGGCCAGACCCTTGAATGCCATTGCGCGCCCGCTCTGCCGCTGGGTGACGATTTCCAAGGCCTCATCAAACTGCACGGCACGGTGGCGCGGCCGAGGGGCATGGTGCTCACCGACGCGGACTTCGGCCGCGCCTACCTCACGCAAGCCTGGGCCGCGCGCTTTCTCTTGCAGCTCTTTCAGCGCTACACCGTGCTATTTGTCGGCTACAGCCACGAGGACTTGGTGGTGAGCTATCTGGCGCGAGCCTTGCCGCCGAACCCTGTGGCCGGGCGCTTCGCACTGGATGTCAGGCAGGCCGAGGGTGAACACAAGTGGCGCCGCCTGGGTATTCAGTTGCTGAGTTTTCCCCCGGCAGAGGGCGCAGACTCGTACCGCCACCTGTACGAGGCGGTGGCCCGCTTGGCTCAGGAGGCCAATTACGGGGTGCTGGACTGGGAGGCCAAACTCGCCGAGTTGGGTTCGCGCCCACCTCCCTTGGATGACCAGGAGTGTTCACTGATTGAGCGAGGCCTGCGTGAACTCAGCACGACGCGCTTCTTGCTCAAGGCCATGCGTGATGCGCGCTGGCCGACATGGCTGCATGCGCGAGGTCATTTGAACTCGCTCTACCAGGATGGTCCTCACGAGGAGCGCACTGAAGCCTGCGCCCTTTGGTTGGCAAGCAGCTATGCGCGCCATCAACCGCAGGTGCTGCTTGGCCTGCTGGCTCAGCCAGGTGCTCGCATGGGCAGCCGGTTTTGGTGGCATGTGTGCAGGGCCTTGGCCGAGGACTTGAACCAGCCCATGGACTGTCGTGGCCTGCTACAGCTTTGGCCCATCTTGCTTCATGCCGTTCCAGATTCGAAGGCCGCTGGGTATGGCTTGATGTGTATGGCGGAGCGCGCGCACCACGACGGTCATGCCCATCTGGTGCTGGACGCTTTCCTGGCCCTGTGTCGTACTCGACTGGTGCTGGAGCCAGGTTGGCAGCTGGACGATGAAGGGGGGGGCGAAGACGCGTTCGAGGTTCGCATCCGATCTGAGTTGACCTTGCGCGGCGACCACTGGGCCTTGTCCACCATCTGGCAGAAGTACTTGCAGCCCCGGTTGTACCGGCAAGCAGAGGCGTTGCTACTGGGCCTGGCAAGCGCCCTGAACGAGATGCATCGCCAGCAGTCAGCTCTATGGGCCCGGACGCCGATTGAGCCCGCGCTGGACTACGGAGTTCGCACGGTGGCGCCGGGCGAGCATGACCGCTACCACGAGCCACAAGACGTATTGATCGACGCAGCGCGTGATGCGCTGGCGCACCTGGCGAAGATCGGTAGCCCGACGCTGGACGGCTGGCTGGCGACCTGGGTGAACGCGGATGCACCATGGCTGCGCCGGATCGCCTTGTACGGCATGGCCGAGCATCCCCATCGCTCGGCCGAGCAGCGCATGGCCTGGTGGCTGGAGCGCTGTGAATGGAACGACGAGTGCCTGCGCACGGAGGCCGAGGGGCTGTTGGCGAAGAACTATGCGCAGGCTGGCCCATCCATGCGTTCGCGCTTCGTGGATGGCGTGATGAGTCACCGCGAGGCGCACGAGGAAGAGGCGACCGCAGTGCTCCGCACAGCCTATGTACAGCTGGGGTGGTTGGACTTGCTGTGCAGGACCAAACCGGATTGCGAGTTCGCGGTGCCAAGAAGGGTGGAGCTGTTGCAGGCCCACCCTGAATACCTGGAAGAGCAGCGTCAGTCCGAGGCGTTTTCGCGTGGAGGCTGGCACTCGTCACCCAGCCCTTGGACGGTTGAGACCCTGCTGGGGCGGCCGGCGCATGAATGGCTGGATGAGTTGCTGAGTTTTCAGACCGAATCGTTCTGGGGTCCCTCGCGCAGCGCTGGCCTTGAGGCTCTGCGCGAGGCCGTGAGCCAGAACGCGCAATGGGGGCTGGACCTGGGGCAGGCCCTGGTGCGTGGTGAGCACTGGGCGTCTGATCTATGGCCGCCTCTGTTCAAAGCCCTGGGCTCCAGCGTGGATGTGATGGTTGGGCGTCAAGTCTTGGCCTGGGCGGCACGAACGGAGTTGCAGCAGGCCCAGGCGAAGGATCATTCCCACGCCATTGCCGACTGGTTGTTCTGGCTGGTGGCGAACGGCGGCAAACCTTTCGCGCGCGACCTGCTGGATGAGGCCCATGCCGTAGGCGAGGAGCTCTGGCCGCGCTTGCGGGAGGCGAGTGCGGTTGAGGAGAAGCAGCGCAATTGGCTGAGTGAAGCCATCAATCGCCCGGCTGGCCAGCTCATGGAGTTCTGGCTGAGGGGGCTGGCACTGCAGCTGCAAGGCAAGGAAGGGCTGCAGCGCCAGCTGCCGGACCGCTATCGACGCTGCTTTGAGCGTGCTCTTGCTGACCCGGGGCGCAATGGCGGTTTGGCGCGAACCATGCTTGCCGGCGAAGCTGGCTTCTTGTTTGGGCTGGCGCCGCAATGGGCCAGCCAGCACGTCCTGCCGCTCTTCACTGCGGCAGACGACGCGCTCTTTGACCAAGCTTGGGATGGATTCCTCTCAAGGGGGCGCTTGTCGGCAGGGCTGGGCGATGCCTTGGTGCCCGCTTTCAGGGTCGCACTTCCGCGTTTCTTTCAGCCTCGGCGCACGCAGCAGCGGGTCGCGTATGTGCGCTGGTACACCGGGCTGTTGGCCTTTCGCGCAAAACAGTGTCGCGACGACTTGCTCGCCCACTTCTTTGGACAGGCCGAGGAGGAGGACCGCACGAACTTGGCCCATCACGTTGGGACCATCCTGCGGCGGAGCCCCGAGGCACGGCGCTTGGAACTTTGGCGCGACTGGTTACAGCCGTATTGGGAAGGACGGATCAGCGGACTGCCCCGGCCATTGCTGGCTGCTGAGGTTGGAGCCATGGTGGAGTGGCTGGATGATCTGCAAGAGGGATACCCGGAGGCCGTGGATTGCCTGGTGCGCAGTCCCGCCCCTGAATTGCAGCACTGCGACTTGCTCTTCACGCTGAGGGAGAGTGCGCTGGCGACTACCTACCAGGCGGAAACGGCCCTGCTCTTGGCTCATTTGAGCATCCATGTGCAAGGGCACGAACGCTCATTCCTGCGCGAAGTGGCCGACCGACTGACAGCACTCACGCCGGCACAGCGCAGGGTCCTGGAGGCGGCGCTTCGCGCGGTCGGCGTGTGAGGCGGCGTGCACACTTCGCGCCTTTCATTGCTGGATCGGTTCATGAAAAAGAAGAGCTTCGATGTCGATGCCCTCTGGCAACTCGCCCGCATCGGCGAGCCCAGCCTCAGCCCCAGCGGCGCCGCCGCCGTGGCCTCGGTCACCCGCTACGACATGGAGGACAACCGGGGCCGCTCGGCGCTGTGGTTGTTCTCGCTGCTCGGCGAGGAGCCGCGCCGCCTGACCGAGGCCGGTGAGAAGGACGGCCAGCCGCGCTGGAGCCCGACCGGCGACGCCATCGCCTTCTTGGCGCAGCGCGAGCAGGGCGGCGTGAAGGACGAGGTGCCGCAGCTCTACCTCATCCACCCCGACGGCGGCGAGGCGCGGCGCCTGGCTCGTGTGGCCACCGGCGTCGAGGCCTTCCGCTGGTTCCCCGACGGCCGCCGCATCGCCTTCATCTCCTGGGTCTGGCCGAAGCTCAAGACGGCCGCCGCGCAGGCGAAGGCCATGGCCGCCTTCAAGGCACGCAAGGAGTCGGCCTACGTGACCGACGAGTTGCTCTACCGCCACTGGGATCACCACATCCCCATGGGCCGCGTGCCCCATCTGCATGTGCTGGACACGCAGACCGGCCGCTGGCGCGACCTGATGCAGGGCAGCGATCATTCGCTGGAGTGGAAGGAGCCGGGCGCCAACGGCTTTTGCATCTCGCCCGATGGCCACCGCATCGTGTTTGCCTTCGACCCTGCGGCCGAGAAGCGCGCGGAGAACTGCTTCGCGCTGGCCGAACTGGACGTGCGCAGCGGCCGCCAGCGCGTCCTGCTGCAGCAGGAGGGCTGGGACTTCGACGCGCCTTGCTTCAGCCATGGCGGGCAGCACCTGGCCTTCGTGGCCACGCACCGGGGGCGTGCGCACACTGCGCCGGCCGAGCTGGGCGTGCTCGACACCCAGGGCCGCTGGGCGGTGCTCAGCGAGGCCCTCGACCGCGAGGTGCAGGCGCCGCTGCGCTGGCGCGAGGACGACCTGGCCATCCGCTTCGCCAGCGAAGACCGCGGCCGCAGCCATCTCATCGAGTTCCTGCTGCAGGAGCGGCAGCCGCATCGCCTCTTCGAAGGCGGCCATGTCGCCGCCTTCGATGCGCAGGCCGGCGCGGTGCTGGTGCTGCACGACTCGGTGCAGTTCCCGCCGCGCCTGTCCACGCTGACGAGCGATGCGCCGCGTCGAATCGAGGCCCTGAACGACGCGCTGCTGGCGCGGCACCCCTTCGGCCGTCATCAGGAGGTGGTGGTGAAGGGCGCGCTGGGCGAGGACGTGCAGATGTGGCTGGTCTACCCGCCCGGTTTCGATGCCAAGAAGAAATGGCCGGCCATGCAGGTCATCCACGGCGGGCCGCACACCGCCTTCGGCGACTCCTGGCACTGGCGCTGGAACCATCAGGTCTTCGCCGCGCAGGGCCAGGTGGTGGCCTGCGTGAACTACCACGGCAGCTCCAGCTTCGGCCATGCGTTCAAGGACAGCATCAGCGGTCGCTGGGGAGAGCTGGAGTTGCAGGACGTGGAGGCCGGCACCGACTGGCTCTTGAAGCAGCGCTGGGTTGATAGGAAGCGCATCACCGCCACCGGCGGCAGCTACGGCGGCTACATGGTGGCCTGGATGAACGGCCATGTGAAACCAGGCCGCTACCAAGCGTATGTGTGCCACGCCGGCTGCTACGACTGGCAGGCCATGTTCGCCACCGATGGCTACACATGGTTCCCGCTGGAACTGGGCGCCAGCTACTGGGACGACCCGACCAAGGTGGCGGCGCAATCACCGCACAGCTTTGCGCAGCACTTCGCCACACCCACACTCGTCATCCACGGTCAGCTCGACTACCGCGTGCCCGATGCCCAGGGCCTGGCTTACTACAACACGCTGAAGGCGCGCGGCGTGCCGGCGCGGCTGGTGTGGTTCCCGGATGAGAACCACTGGATCCTCAAGCCGCGCAATTCGAAGCTCTGGTACGGCGAGTTCTTCGACTGGATTCGGCGCCACGCGGGCTGAGCCCTCGCCAAGTCGCCGCCGAATTGAAAACCGGCCGCTGAAGAGCGGCCGGTTGCTTCAATGCCAGGATGCCTCAGTGCCCGCTGGCTCCCGCAGCGCCCAGACCGGTTTCGCTGCGCACCAGCTGGGCGGCGAAGTTGTCTCGCTCCTTGCGCGCCTGCTGGCTGCGGTCGAGCAGCGAGACCAGCCAGATGGTGAGGAAGGCGGCCGTCATGCTGAACAGCGCGGGTGAGGCGTAGGGGAACCAGGCTGAGCCCTTGGGGTTGCCGAAGGTGGCTTCCCAGACGGCCGGGCTGACGATGGTCAGGCCCACCGAGAGGATCAGACCGACGAAGCCGCCGATCACCGCCCCCTTGGTCGTGCAGTCCTTCCACAGCACGCTCATGAAGAGCACCGGGAAATTGGCGCTGGCGGCCACGGCGAAGGCCAGGCTGACCATGAATGCAATGTTCTGCTTCTCGAAGGCGATGCCGAGCACCACGGCCAGCGCGCCGAGCGCCAGGGTGGTGATGCGCGAGACCTTCAGCTCCGAGGCCGAGTCGGCCTTGCCCTTCTTAAACACCGTGGCGTAGAGGTCGTGGCTGACCGCCGAGGCGCCCGACAGCGTCAGGCCGGCCACCACCGCCAGGATCGTGGCGAAGGCCACCGCCGAGATGAAGCCGTAGAACACGTTGCCGCCGACCGTCTTGGCCACCAGAACCGCTGCCATATTGCTGGTGCCTGCGCCGCCGAGGATGACGCCCTTGGCGGTGTCGGCCATCTCGGGGTTGGTGAGCACCAGGGTGATGGCGCCGAAGCCGATGAAGAAGATCAGGATGTAGAAGTAACCGATCCAAGTGGTGGCCCAGAGCACCGACTTGCGCGCTTCCTTCGCATCAGGCACGGTGAAGAAACGCATCAGGATGTGCGGCAGGCCGGCCGTACCGAACATCAGCGCGATGCCGAAGCTGATGGCCGAGATCGGATCCTTGATGAAGCCGCCGGGGCCCATGATGGACAGGCCGCTCTTGGCCGCTTCTTCGGCCGTCTTGCCGCCCGCTACTGCGATGCCGGACTTCACCGACACGGCCTTGGCGAACAAGGCTTCCGGGCTGAAGCCGTACTGCGCCAGCACCATGATGGCCATGAAGGTCACGCCCGAGAGCAGCAGCACGGCCTTGATGATCTGCACCCAGGTGGTGGCCGTCATGCCGCCGAAGAGCACGTAGACCATCATCAGTGCGCCGACCAGCACCACGGCGATCCAGTAGTCCAGACCGAAGAGCAGCTTGATGAGGCTGCCCGCTCCGACCATCTGGGCGATCAGGTAGAAGGCCACCACGACCAAGGTGCCGCTGGCGGCGAAGGCGCGGATTGGCGTTTGCTTGAAGCGGTAGCCTGCCACGTCGGCGAAGGTGAACTTGCCCAGGTTGCGCAGGCGCTCCGCCATCAGGAAGGTGATGATGGGCCAGCCGACGAGGAAGCCGATCGAGTAGATCAGGCCGTCGAAGCCCGAGGCCATCACCGCGGCGGAAATGCCCAAGAAGGACGCCGCGCTCATGTAGTCACCCGCGATCGCCAGGCCGTTCTGGAAGCCCGTGATGCCGCCGCCTGCGGTGTAGAAGTCGGCCGCCGAACGGGTGCGAGCGGCCGCCCATTTGGTGATCCACAGCGTGCCCAGCACGAAGACCGAGAACATGCTGATCGCGGTCCAGTTGGTGGCCTGCTTGGCGGTGGGTCCGAGGTCGCCACCGGCGGCGAAGGCTGTGCCCGTCGCAAGCAAAGCAAGCACAGAGAGGACGAGGCGTTTCATCGCTGGGCCTCCTTCAGGATGTCGCGGGTCAGTTGGTCGAACTCGCGGTTGGCGCGCAGCACATAGACGGCCGTCACCACCACCGTGAAGACGATGACGCCCATGCCGATGGGCACGCCAAGCGTGGTCACGCCGGCGCCCAGGGGTTTGGCGAGGAAGGCCTTGTCAAAGGCGATCAGCGAGATGAAGCCGTAGTACACGACCAGCATCAGGGCGGTGAGCAGAAAGCCCAGGGCATTGCGCTTGCGACGCAGCTCCTGGTACTTGGGGTGGCGCTGGATGCGCTCGACGACGGGGTCTTGCATGGCATGGCTCCAAGGTGGATGAGACGACGGACGCCTGGCCGGGACGTCATGGCGCTCAATGTCGGAGCCGGGGCTGACCTCGTACTTACACGGATTGCCACTACGCGGTAGTGGATATCCCAAGGGAGCGTGCAAGCCTGGTGAAAGCTTGTCGCGCCATCGTGCGCGGGCGCTAGGTGTGCAACTTCACACCTAAGCTCAGTGGCCTTTTCCAGCCGGCTGCAGCAGCCTGTCGGTGTAGGCGATCGCCATGGCGCTGAGCAGGAATACGACGTGGATGACGGTCTGCCAGAGCAGGACCTTCTCGTCGTAGTTGGCCGCGTTGATGAAGGTCTTCAGCAGGTGGATGCTGGAGATGCCGATGATGGCCGTGGCCAGCTTGACCTTCAGCACCGAGGCATTGACGTGGCTCAGCCACTCGGGCTGGTCGGGGTGGCCGTCGAGATTGAGCCGCGAGACGAAGGTCTCGTAGCCGCCGACGATGACCATGATGAGCAGGTTGCTGATCATCACCACGTCGATCAGCGCCAGCACCACCAGCATGATGATGGTCTCGTTCAGGCCGCTGATGGCGGTGCCGCTCTTGTAGCCGATGCTGGTGATCAGCTTGGCCAGCGCTTCCTGGTTGCCGAAGGCCGCCTCGATGAGGTGCACCAACTCCACCCAGAAGTGGAAGACATAGACCGCCTGCGCCAGGATCAGCCCGAGATAAAGGGGCAACTGAAGCCAGCGGCTGGCGAAGATCAGGTTGGGCAGGTTGGGGCGCATGCGACAGGACCACGGAAAGGGCGCCGATTCTAGGCAGCCCTCCGTGTCAACCCTGATGCCGGCGCAAGGCGCGGGTCAGGGTGATGTCAGCGAGGATTCGCACCATGCCGAGCCCACAAGTCCAACCCCCTCTGGAGCCCCGCCGATGAATGCGACCGTCTACCCGCCCGCCGCCCAAGCCCGCATCCAAGGCATGGCTGCCTACGAGGCGCTGTGCAAGGAAGCCGAGACCGACTACGCGGGCTATTGGGCCCGCCTGGCGCGCGAGTACCTGAGCTGGAAGCAGCCCTTCACCCGCGCACTGAACGAGAGCGAAGCGCCATTCTTCAAGTGGTTCGAGGACGGTCAGCTGAACGTTTCCTACAACTGCCTGGACCGCCATGTGGAGGCTGGCAAGGGCGAGCGCACCGCCATCATCTTCGAGACCGACGGCGGCGAGACGCGCAAGGTCAGCTACGCCGAGTTGCTGGGCGTGGTCAGCCGTATGGCGAATGTGCTCAAGGCCAAGGGCGTCAAGAAGGGTGACCGCGTCGTCATCTACATGCCGATGAGCGTGGAAGGCGTGGCCGCCATGCAGGCCTGCGCGCGCATCGGCGCCACGCACTCGGTGGTGTTCGGCGGTTTCTCGGCGCAGAGCTTGCGCGACCGCATCAACGACGCCGGCGCGGTGCTGCTCGTCACCGCCGACGAGCAGATGCGCGGCGGCAAGGCCCTGCCTCTGAAGAGCATCGTGGACGAGGCGCTGGCCGACGGCGCTTGCCCGACGCTGAAGGACGTGCTGGTCTACAAGCGCACCGGTGGCAACATCGGCTGGGTGGCCGGCCGCGACCAATGGCTGCACGAGCTGACGGACGGTGTAGCGAGCAGCTGCGAGCCCGAGTGGGTGGAGGCCGAGCACCCGCTGTTCCTGCTCTACACGAGCGGGAGCACCGGCAAGCCCAAGGGCGTGCAGCACTCCAGCGGCGGCTATCTGCTTCACGCAGCGCTGACCACCAGTTGGACCTTCGACCTGCAGGATTCCGACATCTTCTGGTGCACCGCCGACATCGGCTGGGTCACGGGGCACAGCTACATCGCCTACGGCCCACTGGCCTTGGGCGGCACGCAGGTGGTGTTCGAGGGCGTGCCCACCTTCCCGGACGCCTCGCGCTTCTGGCAGATGATCGCCAAGCACAAGGTCACGATCTTCTACACGGCGCCGACGGCGATCCGTTCCTTGATCAAGGCTGCCGAGACCAATGACGCGGTGCACCCGAAGCACCACGACCTGTCTTCGCTGCGCTTGCTCGGCAGCGTGGGTGAGCCGATCAACCCCGCCGCCTGGGAGTGGTACTTCCGGAACGTGGGTGGCGGCCGCTGCCCCATCGTGGACACCTTCTGGCAGACCGAGACCGGTGGCCACATGATCACCCCTCTGCCGGGCGTGACGCCCATGGTGCCGGGCTCCTGCACCTTGCCATTCCCCGGCATCCAGGCGGCCATCGTCGACGAGATGGGCAACGACGTGCCCAACGGCACCGGCGGCATCCTGGTCGTGAAGAAGCCCTGGCCCAGCATGATCCGCACCATCTGGGGTGACCCCGAACGCTTCAAGAAGAGCTACTACCCCGAGGAGCTCAAGGGCTACTACCTCGCGGGTGACGGTGCGATCCGCTCCGAGGACCGTGGCTACTTCACCATCACCGGCCGCATCGATGACGTGCTCAACGTCAGCGGCCACCGCATGGGCACGATGGAGATCGAGAGCGCGCTCGTTGCGCACACCGACCTGGTGGCCGAAGCCGCCGTGGTGGGGCGCCCCGACGACCTGACCGGCGAGGCCATCTGTGCCTTCGTGGTGCTCAAGCGCGCCCGCCCGAGTGGCGACGAAGCCAAGGCCATCGCCAAGGAACTGCGCGACTGGGTGGCCAAGGAGATCGGCCCGATCGCCAAGCCCAAGGAGATCCGCTTCGGCGACAACTTGCCCAAGACCCGCAGCGGCAAGATCATGCGCCGCCTGCTGCGCTCGCTGGCCAAGAACGAGGCGGTCACGCAAGACACCAGCACGCTTGAGAACCCTGCAATCCTGGAGCAGTTGGCGCAAGCCAACTGATGCAGGTCCGGGCGAGAGCCCGGCGCCGCGCAGCGGCGTTTGCAGGGGGACGGCGCAGCCGGCAAGCCGGTGATCCTGGAGCAGTTGGCGCAAGCCAACTGATGCAGGTCCGGGCGAGAGCCCGGCGCCGCGCAGCGGCGTTTGCAGGGGGACGGCGCAGCCGGCAAGCCGGTGATCCTGGAGCAGTGGGCGCAGGCCAACTGAAGCGGGGGCCGGGCGCTGGCTCGGATGCGGCAACCGAAAGACGAAGGGCCCCGAAAGGGGCCCTTGTCCTGACTGCGTCGAACTGGCTTACTTGACGCTCAGCACCCAGGCGGCCAGCTTCTTGGCCTCGTCGGGCGAGACTGCGTTCGGGGGCATGGGGACTGCACCCCAGACACCCGAGCCGCCCTTGATGATCTTTTCAGCCAGTTTGTCAGCGGCCGCCTTGTCCTTGGCGTACTTGGCCGCGACGTCCTTGTAGGACGGTCCGACGAGCTTCTTGTCCACCGCATGGCAGGCCATGCAGTTCTTCTTCTGTGCCAGTGCCTGATCGGCTTGCGCCAGAGGGCTGAACAGGACGGCTGCTGCGGCAGCGAACAGGGCTTTCTTCATGGTTCGAGGGACCTTTCGGGAGTGGAGGGGAATCCGGTAACGATGCTACCCAAGCCAGGGCATACAGTGGGCCTGTCTTGTGGAGATTGCCATGGCCTTCATCCTGATTGCCGTCGCTTACATCGTGCTGAAGTTGTTGGACGTGGGCTTTGTCTCGGCCCTGAGCTGGCATTGGGCCTGGCTGCCCGTGGGCTGCGCGCTGCTTTGGTGGGAACTGGCCGACAAGTTCGGCTACACGCAGAAACGCGCCATGGACAAGATGGAAGCGCGCAAGGAAGCACGGCGCCAGCGCTCGCTCGAAGCGATGGGCCGTGGAGACATCAACAAACGGCGCTGATCAGCGTGCGTCAAAGCGGTCGAGCACCGCCCCGCTGGACGCGCTGCTGGCGTTGAACGCGAACTTGGCCAGCACGCCCCGCGTGTAGCGCGGCGCGGGCCGCACCCAAGCGGCCTTGCGCCGCGCCAGTTCTTCGTCCGAGACGTGCAGTTGCAGCAGCAACTGGTGGGCGTCGATGGTGATCGAGTCGCCCTCCTGCACCAGGGCGATGGTGCCGCCCTCGTAGGCCTCGGGCGCCACGTGGCCCACGACCATGCCCCAGGTGCCACCGCTGAAGCGCCCGTCGGTGATCAGTCCGACCGATTCGCCCAGGCCCTGGCCAATCAGCGCGCCGGTGGGCGCTAGCATCTCCGGCATGCCGGGGCCGCCCTTAGGGCCCAGGTAGCGCAGCACCATCACGTCCCCGGCGTTGATCTGCTTGGCCATGATGGCGGCCAGCGCCGACTGCTCGTCGTCGAACACGCGTGCCGGGCCGGTGATGACCGGGTTCTTCAGTCCGGTGATCTTGGCCACACACCCCTCGGGCGACAGGTTGCCGCGCAGGATGGCCAGGTGGCCCTCGGCGTACATCGGGTCGCTGATGTCGCGGATCACTTCCTGGTCGGCGCGCAACTCGGGCACCTCGGCCAGGTTCTCGGCCACGGTCTTGCCGGTGATGGTGATGCAGTCGCCGTGCAGCAGGCCGGCCTTCAGCAGCACCTTCATCACCGCCGGGATGCCGCCGGCCTTGTGCAGGTCCACGGCCAGGAAGCGGCCGCTTGGCTTGAGGTCGCAGAGCACGGGGATCTTCTTGCGCATGCGCTCGAAGTCGTCGATGGTCCAGTCCACGCCGGCCGCGTGGGCGATGGCCAGGAAGTGCAGCACCGCGTTGGTCGAGCCGCCGGTGGCCATGATGACCGCCACCGCGTTCTCGATGGCCTTCTTGGTCACGATGTCGCGCGGCTTGAGGTCGGCCTTGACCGCCTCGACCAGCACCGCCGCCGCCTTCTTGGTGTTCTCGACCACCTCGTCCTCGACATTGGACATCGACGAGGAATAGGGCAAGCTCATGCCCAGTGCCTCGAAGGCCGAGCTCATGGTGTTGGCGGTGTACATGCCGCCGCAAGAGCCGCTGCCGGGAATCGCGCGCTTCTCGATCTGGCAGAAGTCCTCCTCGCTCATGTTGCCGGCGCTGAACTGGCCGACCGCCTCGAAGACGGACACGATGTTCAGATCCTGGCCCTTGTAGTGCCCGGGCTTGATGGTGCCGCCGTAGATGTAGATGGCCGGCACGTTGGCGCGCAGCATGCCCATCATGCCGCCCGGCATGTTCTTGTCGCAGCCACCAATGACCATCACGCCGTCCAGCCACTGGCCGCCGACGCAGGTCTCCACGCAGTCGGCGATGACCTCTCGGCTCACCAGGCTGTACTTCATGCCCTCGGTGCCCATGGCCATGCCGTCGCTGATGGTTGGGGTGCCAAAGAGCTGGGCGTTGGCGCCGGCTGCCTTGAGGCCGACCACTGCCGCGTCAGCAAGCTTTTGCAGGCCGGAGTTGCAGGGCGTGATGGTCGAGTGGCCGTTGGCCACGCCGACCATGGGCTTGCCGAAGTCGCCTTCCTGATAGCCCATGCCGTAGTACATGGAGCGGTTCGGCGCGCGGGCGACGCCCTCGGTGATGTTCTTGCTGCGGCGGTTGGCGGCGGTCATGGGCAATCCTTGGGGTTCTGGCGAGCGGAGCGGGGAAGGTCGCCAGTATCGGAACGGGACATTGATTCGATCAAGAGCCGATTAAGGGCAGAATTGATTCAATAATGGAATGGATCGACCCCGCCCATGCCCGCGTGTTCCTGGTGTTGGCCGAGGAGTTGCACTTCGGGCGCGCCGCCGAGCGCTTGGGACTGAGGCAGCCGCAGGTCAGCAAGGCGCTGGCCGCGCTGGAAGCGCGTGCTGGCGCCCCGCTGCTGCTGCGCACCAGCCGGCGCGTGCAACTCAGCGCCGCCGGCCAGGCGCTGCGCGGGCCTTTGACGGAGTGGCTGCAGGCGGGTGGGGCACCCTTGCCCCTGGCTCAGGCGGCGGCGCGCGGGCAATTGGGGCGTTTTCGCCTGGGTTTCGTGTCGCCCGCCGGTTTTGGGGACTTGCCGCGCTGGCTGCGCGAGTTTCGCGACGCTCAGCCTGGCGTGGAGCTGCAACTTCGCGAGGCCACGCTGGACATGCAACTGGAGTGGATGGCCCGGGGCGAGCTCGACGTCGGGCTGGCGCTGCTGCCGGCCGGCGCCGAGTTGCCGG
>JAFLDE010000159.1 GCA_017302655.1 Burkholderiales bacterium | reverse complement strand
AAGGAACGTGTGGAGGCGCTGGTGCACAGCGCCGAGCTGGATGGCGCCCGCCTGTGGGTGGATGGCCGCGGCGTGCAGGTGGCCGGCCATCTGCAGGGGCATTACCTGGGCGGCAGCCTCATCGACCATGTGCAGCCCTGGATGCGCATCTACCAGGAAGAGGTCTACGGCCCGGTACTGCTGGGGCTGCGCGTGCGCAGCCTGGAGGCCGCGCTGGAGCTGTTGCAGGAGCAGAGCGCCGCCCAGGCGGTCGGCCTCTTCACCCGCGATGGCGGCACCGCACGCGCCTTCGCCCACGCCGTGCCAGCGGGCCAGGTCGGCATCAACGTGCCCCTGCCCCAACCGGCCGCCGGCCTGGGCCTGGGCGGCAGCAAGGCCGGCCTGCTCGGTGGCCATCCGCTGGGCGGTGCCGGCCAGTGGGACTTCTACACACGGCGCAAGGCGGTGATGCAGCGCTGGTGAGAGCGACCGGGCGCCGCGGGCCGTGGACTCACCGCAGGCGCTCGGCGTGATGGCGCAGATGCGCCTCCATCACCGTGGCGATGAAGTAGTAGCCATGGTCATAGCCCTCGTGGCGCACCAGCGCCAGCGGCTGCTGCACCGCAGCGCAGGCGGCTTCGAAACGCTCGGGCAGCAGCTGCTCGGCCAGGAAGGGGTCGGCCAGGCCTTGGTCGATGCGGATGCCAGCCGGAAAGGGTGCCGCCTGCTGCGCGGCCATCAGCCGGCTGGCGTCATGCGCCGCCCAGCGCGTTTCGTCGCTGCCCAGGTAGCCCGCGAACGCCCGGCGGCCCCAGGGGCATTCGGTGGGCGCGCAGATGGGGGCGATGGCGCTCAGCGACGCGAAGCGACCGGGGTGGCGCAGCGCCAGCGTCAGCGCGCCATGACCGCCCATCGAGTGGCCCATGAGTCCGGTCCTGCCCACGCGATCCAGGCCGAGCTCGCGCTGCACAGCCGGAATCAGCTCCTGCAGCAGATGGCTCTCCATGCGCCAGTGCGCGGCCCAGGGCGCTTCGGTGGCGTCCAGGTAGAAGCCGGCACCGACACCGAAGTCCCAGCGCTCGGCCTGGCCGGGCAGTTCGGTCCCGCGCGGGCTGGTGTCGGGCGTGAGCAGGGCCAGGCCGAGCGAGGCGGCCAGGGCTTGCGCACCCGCCTTGATCGCAAAGGTTTCCTCGGTGCAGGTCAGGCCGGCCAGGTAGACCAGCAGGGCCTTCGGCTCGGGCGGCAGGAACAGGCCGTGGCGCATCAGGGTGCCGGTCTCGCGGCTGGCCTGCTCGCGGAATTGCTGGACGCCGCCGAAGCAGCGGTGCGCGCTCAGCAGCTTCATGCTCAAAACTCGACCACGGTGCGGATGGACTCGCCACGATGCATCAGATCGAAGGCCTCGTTGATGCGTTCGAGCGGCAGCTTGTGCGTGATCAGCTCGTCGATGTGCAGCTTGCCATCCATGTACCAGTCGACCAGCTTGGGCACGTCGGTGCGGCCACGCGCGCCGCCGAAGGCCGAGCCCTCCCACTTGCGACCGGTGACCAGCTGGAAGGGGCGGGTGCTGATCTCGGCGCCGGCCGGGGCCACGCCGATGATGATCGAGCGGCCCCAGCCCTTGTGCGTGCACTCCAGGGCCTGGCGCATCAGCTGCACATTGCCCACGCACTCGAAGCTGTAGTCGGCGCCGCCGTCGGTCAGCTGCACCAGGTGATCGACGAGGTTCTCGACTTCCTTGGGGTTGACGAAGTGCGTCATGCCGAAGCGCCGCGCCATGGCTTCCCGCGCGGGGTTGATGTCGACGCCAATGATCTTGCCGGCCCCCACCATCTTGGCGCCCTGGATGACGTTGAGGCCGATGCCTCCGAGGCCGAACACCACGACGTTCGCGCCGGCTTCCACCTTGGCCGTGAACAGCACCGCTCCGACCCCGGTGGTGACGCCGCAGCCGATGTAGCAGACCTTGTCGAAGGGGGCGTCAGGCCGGATCTTCGCCAGCGCGATGCCGGGCAGCACGATGTGATTGGCAAAGGTGCTGGTGCCCATGTAGTGCAGGATGGGCTGGCCGTTCAGGCTGAAGCGCGAGCTGCCGTCGGGCATCAGGCCCTTGCCCTGCGTGGGACGGATGGCCTGGCAGAGATTGGTTTTGCGCGACAGGCAGAACTTGCACTCGCGGCACTCGGGCGTGTAGAGCGGGATCACGTGGTCGCCGGCCTTCAGCCAGGGCACCCGGCTTTCGAGCACCACGCCCGCGCCCTCGTGGCCGAGGATGGCCGGGAACAGGCCCTCGGGGTCGGCACCCGAGAGCGTGAACTCATCGGTGTGACAGACGCCGGTGGCCTTCACCTCCACCAGCACCTCGCCCTCGCGCGGGCCTTCCAGGTCCACCTCTTCGATCGTCAGCGGGGCACCCGCTTTCCAGGCGACGGCGGCACGGGTCTTCATGGCGAGGGCTCCAGGGTGGGGGTGCGCGGCATCTTACGGAGGCCCCCTTGCCGACCACGCGGTGCCGCCCCAGCGCCGCCCGGACCCGCGCTACCGCTCGTTCAGTCGGGCCCTCAGGTCGGCATAGGCGGCGCGCATGAGTGCGCGAAGGCGCTCGTCGTCGCTCGGCAGGGTCGGACGCACCTTGACGTGACGCATGAAGCGCCCGCTGCCTTCGAGCAAACCGGCCGGGTCCGGCAGGGTGGCGCCCAGGAAGAAGCCAACGTTCACATGCGCCTTGAAGGCGTTCACATACCCGAGGGCCACCCCCTGCAGGCAGGCGGTGGGGTGGCCATCGTGCAGGCATTCGGTGACGTCGGGGCCGCAGTCGCGCCAGGCGTCGAACCAGAGCCGGGCGAGGCGCCGGGTGGCCGGCGCCGGCTCGTCGAACCAGCGCCGCACCGCAGCGTCGTCACGCTGTGCGCCCTCCAGCGGAAACAGGCGCGCTTCGTGGCTCGATGCAAGCGCCGTCGGGTCAGGTTTCGAATTCATCGCAGGGCCTCGCGCACGACGATCTTGAGCCCGGACCAGACCTCGCTGACCGCGCAGACCTTGATGAACGGCACATGCGTCATGACTCGCCCAGCTTACGGCCACACTGGGTGGATCCCCGACCCGGCGCTTGCCCCGCCCCGTCAGCGCAGCTGCGCGTCCACCGCCTCCATGGCGGGGTCGCGGCCCGCCCGGTAGTCGGCGAAGGTCCAGGGTACCGGCAGGTCAGGGGCCAGGCTGGGCCGAGCGATGGGACGCTGGCGCACCGGTGCGTGGCAGTCGTCGAACGCGCGGCAGCCGTCGCGGTAGTCGTGGCGTTCCGTTGCCATGAGAGCCACCATGCCCGAGTGCGTCAGGCGCAGCGGGCGGCCCTCGGCAAAGAAGACCAGGCGGTCGCCGATGGGCTCGCCGACGATCTGCACACGCTCAGGCGCCGCCTGCTTCAGATACCCCAGGGTGCTGATGGCGGCCGAGAAGGTCCAGGGGCTGGTGAGAACGAACACGCGGCCCGGCACCCGCTGCGGCAGCGACTCGGCAAAGTCGCGCAGCTTGGTCAGATCCCCGCCGCCGTTTTGACGCAGGTCGATCACCAGGTGCCGTGGCTGCTGCTCGGCCAGGGCGGCGTTGACGCCTGCCAGGAAGTCCGCCAGCTTGGTGTGGGCGGCGTCGTTGGCCACGCGCAGGTCGACCACCAAGGCTTGCCGCTCCGGCCAGGCGCGCCAGCGCAGGCGCAGCGTCGCCTCGCGCAGCGCCCAAGGCGCGTCGGCCAAGGCCAGCACGCCGCGCCAGCCCAACTCGGGGGGCGTCACTTCGGGCAGCAGCAGGCGCTGGGTGTCCGCCCGCGGTCTCGTGGGGCCGGGCGGCTCCGCCGTCAGGCGGCGCTCGATGGTGCGGCCGTCGTCCAGCTGCACCCGGTAGCGGGCGGCCTGCGGATCGGCCACCAGTCCGAGCGCATGCAGCATCTGCGGGCTCTCGAACAGGAAGGGCGCGCTGCGGTCACGCCAGGCGGGCAAGCCGCCCACCAAAGCATGGGCTGCCGCGCGCAGGCGCTCCAGCGGCTGGTCGTCGATCGCCACGAGGCGGGCGCCGAGCCAGTCGGCTTCGGGCTCACGGGCGCGCAGCACGCGGAACTCGCCGTCGCCGAAGGGCACCAGGCGCAAGGGCACGCGGCCGCTCTGGTCCACCAGGCGGCTCAGCGACACCAGGGTGTGTCCGTTGTCGGCCAGCGCCGCCACCTGGGCCAGGGCCAAGCCCAGGCGTGTGGCGTCCATCGGCTCGGCACTCGAGGCCAAGGCATCGAGGCGGCGCTCGGCCTCGGCGCGCGCCACCGGCGAGTAGGCGCGGTCGCGCGCCATGAAACCGGTGCGGAACTGGGCGAGATCGGCCTTCAAGGCCTCCGCTGACAGCACGGCCGTGGGCTGCGCGCCGGAGCCACCCGCTGGCGCCGCCCCCGACGCCGGCTCCTGCGCCAGCGCCCCCAGCGGCCAGCCACCGCCTCCCAGGGCCAGCACAGCCCCCAGCCTCCAGAACCAGCGCCCGCTGCGCGCGGGCTTGCATCGAACGGGCGTCAGATGGCGCATGGCAGTCTCCAGCCTCGAGGAGGCGATGCCCCACGCTAGGCCCGGGCCGGCCCGCTGCCAAAAGAAAGGCTGGTGCGGCCAGGGCCGCCGTGCGTTGCCGTCAAGCGCCTCGCGCCGCGACCGCCTCGGTAATCAACGCATCGCAACGCGCCCGCCGTTCGGTCAGCACGGCCGCGTGTTGCGGGCGACCGGCCAGGTTGACGAGCTGATCAGGATCGGACTGCAGGTCATGCAGAAATTCGAAGGCTGGTGCGACATCGAGGTAGCGGGCGTAGACCCAGCGCCGGCTGCGCACCCCTTCCCAGCGTGGGATGGACGGATGGGGCCACAGGTGCTCGCACAGAAAGTCCTCGGCGCGGCCGGCATCGGTGCGCCCGTCCAGTGCCGGCACCAGGCTGCGGCCCTGCGTGCCCGGCGTCGGCGGCAATCCGGCCAAGTCCAGCAAGGTCGGGGCCAGATCGACGTTCAAGGCCACCGTGGCGGTTTCGACGCGCCCGCGCAGCGCGGCCGGCCGGCGCGGGTCGGCCACGATCCACGGGATGCGCACCGACTCCTCGAAGTGCGACCACTTGCCGGCCAGGCCGCGTTCGCCAAGGTAGTAGCCGTTGTCCGACATGACGACGACGACCGTGTCCTGGGCGCGCCCCAGCCGCTCCAGGGCCGCCAGCACGCGGCCCACGGCGGCGTCAATGCCGCTGATCATCCGGAAGTGCGAGCGCATCGTGCGCTGGTACTTCGCCGGGTCGTCGCAGCACCAGAAAAACTGGTCGCGGTTCAACGAGGTCTTCAGGAACGCAGGCAGGGCCTCGTACACCGCCGGATCGGCCAGCCTCGGCAGCGGAATGGCCACGTCCTCATACAAGCCATTGGTGGACGGTGGCCAGGGGTAGAGGGTCTGAACGTCCGTGTACTCGGCGTGCGGCGCGTTGAAGTGCACGTCCAGGCTGAAGCGCTGGCCCGGCGGCAGCGATTCGAGCCAAGCGATGGCGCGCTCGGCGCACAGGTCGGTCTCGTGCACCCGGCGACCATCGGGCAGGTCCTTGAACGCGGGGTTCTGCAGGATCTCGTCGAAGTGGTCGAACAGCACAGCGCGCTGGCCCTCGGGCAGTCCCACGTCGAACTTGCCGATCAGCGCGGTGCGCCAACCGGCCGCGCGCAGCCTCGCCGGGTAGCTTGTCTGCGCCCAGCGCGTCGCCAGCGGGGGCGAGCCAAAGGTGAATTGGTGCGTCCGCTCGTTCAGCCCGGTGATCAGCGAGGCCCGGCTCGCGGCGCAGATGGGGGTCGTCACATAGGCCTGCGAAAAGCGCGTGCCTCGGGCTGCCAGCGCGTCGATGACCGGTGTGCGCACCACCGGGTGGCCGGCACAGGACAGGGTGTCGAAGCGCTGATCGTCGGTGACGAAGATCAGAAAGTTGGGCGGCGAGGCAGGCGGCGGCGCGGGTGCCGGCGGAGGGGCAGGGCTTGGGGAAGGCGCACC
>JAFLDE010000158.1 GCA_017302655.1 Burkholderiales bacterium | reverse complement strand
AGCCAGGTGCAGGACTTCATCGCCCAGGACGATGCCCAGGAGTTCGAACGTCTGGCCGAACAGCGCGACGCGCTGAGCCAGGCCGAACGGGAGCAGGTCTTGCTGCCGCTGTTGCGCCAACAGGTGGAGCAGCAGCTCGGGATGCGCCGCTTGGCCATGCCGGAGCCGCTGCGGCAGTTCTTCGTGGAAGGTTGGACGCAGGTGATGGCGCGCACCATGGTGGCCGAAGGCACCGACTCCGCCGACAGTCAGGCTGCCGTGAGCCTGGTGGACGAACTGCTTGACACCCTGCAGCGACCCGCCGACGAGCGCAGCCGTGGGCAGATGCTGCGCCGGCTGCCTCCACTGATCGACCAGCTCAAGCGCGGCATGGCGCTCATCGACTGGCCCGAAGCCAAGCGCCAAGCCACGCTGGACGCCTTGATGGCCAGCCACGAGCGGCTGCTGTTCAGCCCGGTTCCGCTGCCCGATGTGGCGCCGCCCTCGCCCCCGCCCGCCGCAAGCACCGACTGGCTGGAGAGCGAGTTGAACGGCCTCTTTGAACAAACCAGTGATCGATGGAAGCCCTCCGCCCCGCTGGACACGAACGTGGGCATGCTGCCCACGGTGCCCATGGCGCTGGATGCCGAGGTGAGCGGGGCAGATGCCACGCGCTGGACCCAGCAACTGAAAGTGGACACGCGCTGCAAGCTTTTCATCCAGGGCCGCTGGACCACCGCGCGGCTGACCTGGCGCAGCGACAACGGCCAGTTCTACATGTTCAGCTCCAACCTGTCCGGCGGCTCGCATTCGCTGACGCAGCGAGCCTTGCAGCGCCTGCGGGCGGAAGGCCTGGCCACCGAGTTGTCCGACCCCAACCTGCTGCAGCGAGCGCTGAAGGGGTGGATGGAAGACAGCCAGGCGGACGGGGCTTAGAGACGCCTCAGCGCCAAGCGCGCAGAGAGCGGCACCGGGACCGGGTCGCCGGGCACGCAGGCCAGCCGCTGGTCGTGCGTGTAGTCCGCGTGGACACGCACCCGCCAGGCGTGTCGCTCGAAGCAGCTTTGCAACCCCAGCACCAGCTCGGCGAAGGACCAGGCCTCCTGCGCATTGCTGTCCAGGTGGTGCACGCCCGGTTGCGGCAGCAGGGCCAGCAGGCCCTCGGCCGTGTCCGCCATGAAGGAACAGGCGGGTTTCCAGGCCCGACTGGCCGCCACTTCGCCCTGCTCGGCCTGCCAACGGTCGAGCTGGGCGAGCATGTTGTTGCCGTTGGCGAAGGGGTCGATCTGCCAACCGATGCGTACCACACTGGCCTGCGCGTGCGCGGCGTGCGCGGCGTGCACGGCGTCTTCGCTGGCCACCTTGCTGCGGCCGTAGGTGTCCTGGGCGGTGCGCGCATCGCCCACATGATGCGGGCCATCCGGCTCGTGGTGGAAGACCATGGCCGTGCTGGTCATCAGGAACGGCAAGCCGCGCGCTGCCGCCAGGCCGGCCAGCTGCGCCGAGCCTTCCGCCGGCGCCATCGCCAAGTGGGCGACGGCATCGGGGCGCAGGCGGTCGAACGCGCGCCCGTCCGCAAAGCCCAGGCTTCGATGGTCCCACCCGAGCACCACATGCCCGTGTGCACGCGCCACGCGGGCGAGCACCGGGGCCAGGGTGCCGGAAAGGCCGGTGATGAGCAGCCTCAACGCCGCCTCACCCCTTCGGGGCCAGATGCTTGGCCAGGAAGCGTTCCACCCGGCCCCAGAAGTCCAACTCGTTCTCCTTCCAGTAGAAGCCGTGGCCCTCCTTGTCGTAGAGCACCCATTCGACGTTGGGATTGTGCTTGCGCAGCGCGTCGCGCATGCGCTCGCCGTGCTCGATGGGCACGCGTTCGTCGCGGCGGCCATAGGCCATCAGCACCGGTTGGGTGATGCGGTGCGCCTGGTGCACGGGTGAGGTCTCGCGCAGGCGCTCGGCGTCCTTCACACGGTCACCTAGCAGGCGCGTGACGCCGACGCGGCGGAACAGCGGCGAAAGGTCACTCCAGCTGGCGCCATAGAGCAGATCGAGGTCCGTCACGCCCACGTAGTTCACCGCGCAGCGGAACACCTCCGGGTGCCGCACCAGCCCCATCATGGCGGCATATCCGCCGTACGAGCCGCCCAGAATGGCCACGCGGCCAGGGTCGACGAGGCCCTGCTTGACGAGGTGCAGCACCCCGTCGGCCAAGTCGTCCTGCATGGCCAGGCCCCACTGCTTGAAACCGGCGCTCAGGTGGTCCCAGCCGAATCCATCGGCACCGCGGAACTCGGGCTGCAGCACCGCATAGCCGCGGCTGGCGAGGAACTGCACGTCGGGCTGCCAGTGCCACGACGGACCGCGTGCCACCGGTCCGCCATGCACCATCACCACCAGCGGCAACTTGCTCGGCTTGTCGCCAGCGCTGCGTGGCAACGTGAGATAGGCGGGGATTTGGCGGCCATCGCGAGCCTTGTAGGGCGCGAAGTCCATGGCCGATTGCGTGGCGGGGTCGATCGCACTGCGCTCGTTGCCCAGCAGCGTGAGCTTGTCGGTCTCGCGGTGGTAGGCAAAAACGCGCTGGGGCCGGGTGTCCGAATAGGCGGCCACCAGCAGCCAGGGCGAGGCCCCTTGCGCGGGCACATCGATGAGGTTGCTGGTGGCCGGCAGCTTGGCGTCAATCTTGGCTTGCAGCGCCTTCATGTCCGCGTCGAACCAGACCGTGGTGCGCGCATCGGCGGTGACCCGCACGCCCACCAGACGCTGATCGCGCCAAAGGAGTTGCGGGTCCATGTCGAAGTTCGCGACCGAGAGCATTGGGCGCTCGCTGAGCGCGCCGGTCTTGGTGTCCAGGGTGTAGAGCGCCTGGTGATCGCGCTGGGCGCGCGTCAGCACGTAGAGCTTGCCCTCCCCATCCAGCCCAAGTGGCCAGACCACGGCGCCGAAGAAGCGCTCCCACTCCTGCAGCACACGCCATTGGCCGGGGGCCCCCTTGGGGTCGTCGCGCCAGCGCAGCTGCGCCTTCTCGCCGCGCTCGGTCACGGTGGCCACGGCGTCGCCATCCTGGTTCAACACCAGGCCCACGCTCCAGGGCGCCAGGTCCAACTCTCGCACGGCACCGCTTCGCGTGTTCTGGCGGAACAGCTTGAGATTGCTCCAGCCCTCGCTGTCGTCGGTCGGGTAGGCGTAGAGGATGTCGTCACCCAAGGGCTGTGGGGTGCGGCCTGGGGTACGCAGCCAGCCCAGGCGACGGAAGTTCTCGCCGTTCAGATCGACCGCGTAGCCCAGCGGATCGCGCCAGGCGTCTTCGGTGCGCGACTCGTCGTACGAGCCGAGGTACAGCCGCCGATCGTTGATCCAGTGCATGTTGATGACGTCGGCCTCCTTGAAGGCCGCCACCGGCGTGACCTTCATGGTGGCCAGCTCCAGCACCACGAGGCGGCGCTTCGAGCCGTCGCCCCCCACGAGCAGCGCCACATGGCTGCCGCTGGGGTTGAACGCCGCGTTCGACAAGTTGGCGGCGGCGAAAAAGGTGGCCAGCGGGATGTCGGCGGCCCGCTTGGCTTGCGCCGCAGCAGGCGGCACGAAAGCAGACAGGGCTGGCACCGCCAGAGCGGCGGCAGCACCGAGGGTGTGGCGGCGGTTGAGCTTCATGTCGTTCGGAAGCGGAGAAAGAGGTTGAGGGTCAACCGGCCCTGCATCGGGTCCTCGTGCAGCAGTTCGGGCTGGTCGATGTGGCTGCCGTGGAAGACGCAGCCGTCGTAGAAGATGAAGCGGTTCCAGCGCGCCGGCACGGTCTGCGCCAAGCGGAACCAGCGGTTGCTTTCGGTCAGGTAGCCACTCGGGCGGCCGAGCAGCGCGTCGGCCTCTTCCAGGGTGGCGTTGGCCATGCGCTGCATCAGCGACTCGGTGGCTGCGGCATCCTGCACGGGCTCGAAGAAGCTGGTGCCACCCAGGCGCTCGTCGCGGAACAGATAGAGCACGCCGGCCAGCACCGCCTCACCCGGCGCCTGGGCCAGGCGGTCGCGGTGACACAGGCGCTGGATCGGGGCGAGTTGCTGCGGCTGCAGCGTGGCGATGGACAGGCGCGCATGCGCATCGACCAGTTCACGCGCGCCAAAGTGCACCACGAAGAGCGGCGAGAGATGCTCGACGAGCGAGCGTGTGGCCGACTCTGGCAGCGGCAGCTCGGGGCCGGGAAAGCGGTTCGCGCCGCTCGGCGCAAAAGCGTCGCGATGGTGGCAGGCCAAGGCCACCAACTCGTCGGCAGCGTCCAGTGCCTCGTCCAGCAGCACGCAAGGCTGCACGCCGGGTACGGGGATGCGCTGCAGCATCGCTAGCGTCCTTGGAACTCTGCGCTGGCGCACTGCTCGCGCACGTAGTCGCGATGGCTGGGCATGTGCTGCACGCAGCGGTCGATGATGGTCTCGACATTGCTCAGGAACTCGCGCGCCTTGTCCTCGCTCATCGCGTCCACCATCGGGTTGTAGCTGCGCGGGAAGACGCGTTGACCGATGAGCACTTCCACCCAGGAGATCTCGGAGAACAGCTCGGCGCCTTCGCGGAACACACGGCCATGCGCCTTCCAGACCTCGAGCTTCTGCTGCAACGAATCCGGAATCGGCATGTCGCGGCAATGGCGCCAGAAGGGCGTGTCGTCGCGTTCCGTGGCCTTGTAGTGAAGGATCAGGAAATCGCGGATCTTCTCGTACTCGAAGTCCGACTGGCGGTTGAACTCGTCGACATCGGCCTGGGCGAAGCTGCGGTCGGGAAAAAGGGTGACCAGGCGCGAGATGGTGGCCTGCACGAGGTGGATGCTGGTCGATTCCAGCGGTTCCATGAAGCCACTGGCCAGGCCGTTGGCAATCACGTTCTTGTTCCAGAGCTTCTTGCGCTTGCCCGTGACGAACTTGAGCAGGCGGGGCTGGGCCTGTGCCGTGCCGTCCAGATTGGCCATCAGCACGTCGGCGGCTTCCTGCTCGCCGATGAAGCTGTCACAGAACACATGGCCGTTGCCGATGCGGTGCTGCAGCGGAATGCGCCACTGCCAGCCGGCCTGCCGCGCGGTGGCGCGCGTGTAGGGCAAGAGCGGCTCCACACTGGAGCACGGCACGGCCCAGGCGCGGTTCATCGGCAGGTGGTGGGACCAGTCCTCGTAACCGGTCTTCAGCACTTCCTCGATTAGCAAACCGCGGAAGCCCGAGCAGTCGATGAACAGGTCGCCTTCGACGCTGCGGCCGTCTTCGAGCACCAGGGTCTCGATGAAGCCGGTCTCGGGGTGCTGGGTCGCCCCCTTGATCTTGCCCTCGATGCGCTGCACGCCGCGCGCTTCCGCGTAGCGGCGCAGGAACTGCGCGTAGAGGTGGGCGTCGAGGTGGAAGGCATGGGTGATCTCGCCCATCGGCGAGTTCGGCATGTCCTTGCGCTTGCGCTGGAACTTGTGCGCGCGGCTGGCCACCGTGTTCACCGAGTAGCGCTCCAGCGGCGCGGCAAAACCACTCTTGCGTCCCTTCAGCCAGTACTGGTGGAAGCGGGTGGTGCCGTTGTCGGGGCCCAGCGGGCCGAAGCCGTGGATGTAGCTGTCGCCCAGGCGCCCCCAGTTGACGAACTCGATGCCGAGCTTGAAGGTGGCCTGGGTCTCGCGCATGAACTGGTTCTCGTCCAGGTCCAGCGCTTCGTTGTAGATCGAGATCAGCGGGATCGTCGCCTCGCCGACACCGACGGTACCGATGTCCTCGGATTCGACCAGCTTGATCGTCCAGGGTCCGGTGCAGACCTTGGCGAGCGCCGCGGCCGTCATCCAGCCGGCGGTACCGCCGCCCACGATGACGATGTTGCGGAGGTGATGGGGGTGCGCTTGAACTTCCATGGCGACTGAAAAGGGCGGAGCGTGTCAGGAGTAGAAAACCCCCGCCGGCGCAGGGCCGACGGGGGTTGCAGGGCTCAATGGTGCAGCAGGTTTACTGCAGCTTGTAGGTCACGCCCATCAGGTAGGTCTTGCCGTACTTGACGGTGTCGATGATCTGCCCGGTGCCCTGGTTGTAGCGCTGGAAGGCTTCGTTGTTCAGGTTGTTCACCTGCAACAGTGCCGACAGGCCTTTCAGGATGCCCGACTGGAACTCGTAGCCGAGCTGCGCGTCGATGATGCTTTCACCCTTGATGA
>JAFLDE010000157.1 GCA_017302655.1 Burkholderiales bacterium | reverse complement strand
CGCGCCTGCCTGGGCGACGCCGCGCGAGCCGACGACCTCGCTCAGGAGGCCTTCGTGAGGGCCTGGCGCGCGCTGCCCGGCTTTCGCGGTGAAGCGCGCTTTCGCACCTGGCTGACGCGCCTGGCCTGGTCGGCCCTGGCCACCGAGCGGCGCGGCCCGGCCACGGAGGCCTATGACGAGTCGCGCGCAGACGCGGCCAGCGACTTCGCACCCGGCAGCGACTGGCGGCTGGACCTGAATCGCGCGATGCAGCAGCTGTCAGAGCGCGAACGTGACGCGCTGCTCATGTGCTTCGCCGCCGACCTCAGCCATGCCGAGGCCGCCGAGGTGCTGGGCTGGCCGCTGGGCACGCTGAAGACGCAGGTGCTGCGCGCTCGCGCCAAGCTGCGCCTGCAACTCAAGGACTGGGAGCCGAACGCATGACCCCGCTGCCCCTCGACGACGACGCGCGCTTCGACGCACGGCTGCGCGCAGCCTTTGCCCAGGATCCCGCGCCGCCCGATGGCGAAGGCTTCACTGCGCGCTTGCTGCAGGGCCTGCCGCCGCAGAAGCGTCACAGCCCCAGGGCCCCGAGCAACCCCTGGCCTGCGCGCCTGGCCATCGGCTTGGCCATGGGCCTGGGCGCCGCGTGGCTGGCCGTGCTCCCCGCCCAAGGTCTGGCGCCGCTGGAGCAGGGCCTAGCCAGCAGCTGCTTGGTGGCGCTGCTGTTGTGGTGGTCGATGCCGCAGTCGCGCGGCAGCCTGTGGCACTGAGGGGCCAGCGCTAGCGCGGCACGGGCACGAACTCGCCCCATCGCGCGAGCTCGTTGCAAAAGTGCCGCTCTGCGAGACGCAGCAAGGTGCCGTCTCGGCGCGCCGATTCGGCGGCCGCTGCGAGGCGATCGCGAAGCGCCTCAGGCACGCCACGGCGGGACGCCGCCAGGCCGAACTGATAGGTATCGCCTTCCATCCAGTCCAACACCCGATGCTGGGCGGTCCAAGTCGCCGGCTGCCCAGCCAGCACGTGGGGGAACAGCAGCACCGCATGCACGCGGCCGGCCCCAAGCAGACGCAACAGTTCTGGCGCGTCGGTGCCCTCGCGGATGCGACCTTCCGCCTGCAGCTTGTCCACCCAGGTCTGGGTGGCCGCGCCGCGCCGAGCACGGCGCGTCACACCGAGAAGCAAGGAGGGCGAAGCGTTGAAGGCAGCTCGCGTTGGCGTGGCCTCGGCCTGAGCGCTGCGCATGACCACCGCGCCGCGCACACGGGCCAGCAGCAGAAAGTCGACCTCGGCGCGTCGCTCGGGCGAATAGCCGATGCCGCTGCTGATCTGCACCTCGCCGCTGGACAACAGCGCCCAGGTGCGAGCAGTGTTGGTGGGTTCGATGCGCATCTCGCAGCCGACACGCCGGCCGAGTTCGCGCACCACGTCGACGTCGAACCCGCGTTCCACCCCATCGGCGCCCCGCTCGTACAGCCCCGGGTAGGGCAGCAGGCTGGCGCGCAGCGGCTCACAGGCCAGGGCAGCCGGTGTCAGCAAGGACAGCCCCAGGGTGTGGCACAGGCGGCGGCGCAGCATGGGCGGCAAGTGCAGGCAACCGACAATGACGGCCATGTTGACGTTTGAACTGCTGCGCCAGGAAGGCGCCGCCCGCCGCGGGCGCATGCACCTGAACCATGGCGTTGTGGAGACGCCCATCTTCATGCCCGTGGGCACCTATGGCACGGTGAAGGGCGTGATGCCGCGCGACCTGCTTGAAGCGGGCGCGCAGATCATTCTGGGCAACACCTTCCACCTTTGGCTTCGACCAGGGCTGGAGGTCCTGAAGAACTTTGGCGGCCTGCACCGCTTCGAGGCCTGGGACAAGCCCATCCTCACCGACAGCGGCGGTTTCCAAGTGTGGAGTCTGGGCGCGATGCGCAAGATCTCCGAAGAGGGGGTGAAGTTCGCTTCGCCCATCAACGGCGACCGGCTCTTCCTCACCCCCGAGGTGAGCATGCAGATCCAGACCGTGCTGAACAGCGACATCGTCATGCAGTTCGACGAGTGCACGCCCTACGAGACCAAGGGACGGCTGACGAGCGAGAAGGAGGCCAACGCCAGCATGCAGATGAGCCTGCGCTGGGCCAAGCGCTGCGCCGAGGAGTTCGCGCGCCTGCAGAACCCGAACGCGCTGTTCGGCATCGTGCAAGGCGGCATGTTCGAGAGCCTGCGCAGCGAAAGCGCTGCCCGCCTGGCCGAGTTGGACTTCCCCGGCTACGCGATAGGTGGCCTATCGGTGGGCGAGCCCAAGGCCGACATGCAGCGCGTGCTGGCCCACACAGCGCCGCTGCTGCCGCAGGGCAAGCCCCGCTACCTGATGGGCGTGGGCACGCCCGAGGACCTGGTGGAAGGGGTGGCCCAGGGCATTGATATGTTCGACTGCGTGATGCCCACGCGCAACGCGCGCAACGGCCATCTGTTCACGCGCTATGGCGACTTGCGCCTGCGCAACGCGCGTTACAAGAACGACGAGCGCCCGATCGACGAAACCTGCAGCTGCCACGCCTGCAGGAACTTCAGCCGCGCCTACCTGCACCACCTGGACCGCTGCGGCGAGATGCTGGGCCCGATGCTGACCACCCTGCACAACCTGCACTACTACCTGAACCTGATGCGCGAGATGCGCGAGGCGCTCGACGCCGGGCGCTTCGAGGCCTGGCGCGCGCAGTTCCACGCCGACCGCGCGCGCGGCGTGAGTTGAGCGGCGCTGAGGGCTAGGGAAGCGCTGAACAAGTCCCCGTGGATGCGCCGCGACCTTTCGGCATGACTGGCCAAGGCGCGAGCCGCCGCCCTGGCTGAAGCCAGGGCAAGGGTTGCAACGCCGGCCATCGCCCGAAAAGTCGATGGCCCCGACCGTGGAAAGTTCTGGTTTGCGAGCTAACCGGCCTGCTCGGTCGTTGGCGCGCTCGGCCGTCGGGCGGCGAGCCCGATCTTCGCGCGCCGCCTACGAGCCCGCCGGTTCTTTCGCAAACGCGCCCGACGGGGACTTGTTCAGCGCTTCCCTAGGGTAAGCCTCAGGGTTTGAGGCCGCAGTCGCTATCGGCTGTTTCCAGGACGGAAAGATTGGCTGTCTACGCTGAATGTCCTTCAGAACCCTGGACTCATTGGAGTAGCCATCCATGCCTGCATTGCCCCGCGCCGCCACCCGCCCTTCCCTGGTCGCCCTGGCCGCCGCGCTTGTCGTGGCCAGCGCGCACGCACAGCAGGCCGCGCCTCAGCCCAGCGCCGAAGAGGCGAAGAAGAAGGCCCAGCAGCTCGAAACCGTGGTGGTCAGCGCCGGCAAGCGCAACGAAGCCGCCCATCGCCTGCCCTACAACGTGACGGCCATCGGCGAACAGCAGCTGCGCGACGAAGGCATCACCGACCTGAAGAAGCTCATCCAGGCCAGTCCGGCCATCGAGGCGCCGCCCAACAGCGCGCGCTTCACGGACTCGGTCACCGTGCGCGGCCTGAACATCAGTTCGGTGAGCGCCAACAACATCGAGTGGTTCGCACGCAGCACCCTGTCGACCTACCTGGATGACACGGCGCTGCCGATGGTCGGCATCCGCATCAAGGACATCGCCCGCGTCGAGACCCTGCTCGGCCCTCAGGGCACGCTCTACGGCGGCGGTGCGCTGGGCGGCACGATCCGCTACATCACCAACAAGCCTCAACTGGGCAAGTTCTTGGGCCGGGTCAGCACCGACTTCTTCAAGGTGACGGGCGGCGGGTTGTCGAACGACACCGACCTGATGATCAACGCGCCGCTGGGCGAGAAGTTCGCGCTACGCATTTCGCTGGCCAACCTGAACGACAAGGGCTACACGGACCGCTTCGCCGGCAAGCCGCCCACCCTGACGTCCAACATCACGCCCAAGCCCGACGCCAGCAAGGTGCTGTACGCGGACGACGACTGGTACAAGGCCAGGACGGCGCGCGCACAGCTGCTCTGGCAGCCGACGAACAACCTGGAGCTGCGCCTCGCCCACACCTGGCAGGACGGCACCGCCCACGGCACCAGCGGTGGCCAGCTCACCCCGGCCAGCGGTTCGCCGGCGCGCTACACGGCCCCCTTGGTCTGGGACAAGCAGACGGTGCTCTCGCCCTACCCGGAGTTCACGGATCGCGACATCAGCCTGACCAGCCTTGACCTCGACTGGCGCTTGCCGGGGCTGGGCCGACTGCACTCGAGCACCAGCACCTACAAGGACACCCGCATCGGTCAGGCCGACTATCTGGGTACTGGATCCTTCTTCTATGGCGACCTCGGCTACTCGCGCTACCGGCTGGGCTCCAGCAGCTGGAGCGGCAACACCGCCTACATCACCTATGACAACCGCAACAAAGGTTGGATGCACGAGACCCGTCTGGTCTCCGAGCCTGGTGTGGTGAGCTGGATCGTCGGCGTCTACTTCTCCGACCAGGAGAAGAGCAACCAGTTCAGCGAGTGGCTGCCCACCCTGCCCACGCGCAGCGCCCGCGCCGATGAGGGCTACATGGAGAACCTGGCCAGCCAGTACAAGGAAACCGCGATCTACGGTGAGGCCACCTGGAAGCCGACCGACAAGCTGGCACTGACCGCCGGCGCACGGCTGTTCAGCTTCAAGGACGATGCCACCACCCAGGTCGAGGACTACGCCTTCGACCTCGTCACCGGCACGATCAAGAACAACGAGAAGGAGAGCGGAAAGAGCTACTTCAAGCTCAATGCCAGCTACCAGCTCAGCGAAGACTTCCTCACCTACGCCACCTTCAGTCAGGGCTTCCGTCGCGGCGGCGCCAACGGCTTCCGTGGTGTCGGCGGCAAGGACGTCAACCCGAATGTTCGCGGCTACGAGTCGGACAGCACGGACAACATCGAGGTGGGCACGAAGGGCTACCTGATGGATCGTCAGCTCTACCTGCAAGCCAACGTCTATCGCGTCACCTGGAAAGATCCACAGACCTATTTCAGCCAGGACATCGACGGCTTCCCCGTCTGGGGCACCACCAACGGCCCCGACGCCCGCAGCGAAGGACTGGAGTTTCAGGCGCGCTGGAAGGTCATCCCTGCCGTGGAGCTCGCGATGGCCAGCACCTTCACCCGAGGCGAGTGGGACGACACGAAGGAGGTCTGCCTGTACGCCAACAACTCCGAGTGCCGCACCTACGCCAAGGGTGGCAAGCTGGGCGGCTCGGCGCCCTGGAAACACACGCTGCGTGCGCGCTGGAGCGGCGACTTCCTGGATCACAGCGTTTACGCCAGCCTGGGCGCCCGCTACGTCGGCGTGAAGGCAAGCGACCGCGGCGACGATCCGGCAGACCGGCCCTTTGAGTACAAGTCCTACACCACCTGGAACCTCAGCGCTGGCATCGGCAAGGGAGCCTGGGACTTCAACGCCAGCATCAGCAACCTGCTGAACAACCGCGAGTTGGTGTCCTTCCAGGGCACCTCGGCGGTGGCATCGCGCACCGGCCTGCGTGGCATCTACCTGGCCCCGCGCACCTTCAGCTTCGGCGCCACCTACCGCTTCTGAGCATGCACCGCCGCAGCTTCCACGCCGCGGCGCTCACAGCGATGTTCGGACCGGCTGCCGCGGCCACGGCGGCCTTCCCAGCGCCTGCCGGCTGGGTGGGCGCCGCCTGGCGCGGCGGGCAGGCGGTGGTGGTGGCGTGTTATGAATGGTTCATGAGCCTGCATCAGCCGCCCCACGCCGGAACCGGGGAGGAGGGGGCGCAGGAACCCGCCCCGCGTGGGCAGCTTAGCGGCTTGCTCGACCAGCTGGAAGGCGCGCTCGATGCGGTGAATTTCTGGCGGGTGCCAGAGAAAAAGGAAACCATGTGGCGCAATATCCGCGCAACACTGGTGCGCGCCCGCCTGAACGTGCAGGAAATCGCTACCTGGCGCGGCCTGGTAAAGGCGCTGCGCGGCGAGTAATCGACACAGATTGTCATACAATCTTCATAAAGGTCAGGCCGCGTTTGCACTATAGTGGACGCTGAGAGAAACCATGGCCACACCCGAAACAGCACCCAAACCCGCCCCGAAGCCGCCTGAACCTGCGCCCGAACACGCCGCGCGGGGGCCCGAGCATATAGCCGCGAGGTGCGCGTCGCATGGTGGTCTCGCTCACATCGAGCGTGGTCGCGTGGTAGGGTCGCCCGACCATGCCGACGTCGATCCCGAGCCGAGGGAG
>JAFLDE010000156.1 GCA_017302655.1 Burkholderiales bacterium | reverse complement strand
AGCGAGACCTTCTTTCCGCCGGCCGCGCGCGCCTGGAAGTCTGCCTGGATGCCCTCGAGCACCTTCAACACCTTCGCGAGCTGCGCGGGCTGGTTCACCTCCCAGTCCTTCTGCGGGGCCAGGCGGATGCGCGCGCCGTTGGCGCCGCCGCGCATGTCCGAGCCACGGAAGGTCGACGCCGAGGCCCAGGCGGTGCTCACGAGCTCCGAGATCGAGAGCCCGGAGGCGAGGATCTGCGCCGAGAGCGCGGCCGTGTCGGCGTCGTCGATCAGCGGGTGATCGACGGCGGGGATCGGATCCTGCCAGAGCAGGACTTCCTTCGGGACCTCGGGCCCCACGTAGCGAGAGAGCAGCCATGCGGCTCCAGCGTGGTGTGCGAGAGCAGGGGGAATGCGTAGCGCACGTCGATGCGCTGCGCGCAGGCCTTCCAGGCGGCCTCCACATCGCCGTCGTCGCGCCAGCGCTCCTGGCCCTGCGCCGCGTCCATCAGGCGCTGCGCCTCCTGGTCCCAGGCGGCGCTGCTGGCGCCGTCGAAGTCGGTGGTGCTCCATTGCACCTTCAGGGCCCGCTGTGCCTTCAGCGCCGCCCAGGTGTTCGTGGCCACGATGGCCACGCCGCCTTCAAAACCCGTGCCGCGCCGGCTCGGCAGGCTCTTGTGGTGCGCCTGCTCCACGCCGGGCAGCAGGAAGGCATCCACCACGCCCGGCAGCTTGCGTACCGCGTCGAGGTTGGCCGAGAGCGGCTGTGCGCCAAACACCGGCGCCTTCTCCAGCACCGCCACGCGCTGCCCGGGCAGGCGCTGGTCGATGGTGAAGAGCGGCTTGCCGTGGGCGATGGCGGCAGCGTCCAGCTGCGGCACCGCTTGGCCGATGAGTTTGAACTCGCTGCGCGGCCTCAGGCGCAGGCGCGCCGGGTCGGGCAGGGGCAGGCGGGCGGCGTCCGCCGCCAGTTCGCCGTAGCGGGCGCTGCGCTTGCTGGGCGGGTGCGTCACCTCGCCGCGCGCGGTGCGCAGGGTGTTCGCCTCCACCTGCCAGCGCTGCGCGGCCGCCTGCAGCAGCAGCCAGCGTGCCACGGCGCCGGCACGGCGCAGCGGCTCCCAGGCGTTGGGGATGGAACGGCTGCCGCCGCTCCAGGCGTCGAGCAGGCGGGCGTCCCAGTGCGTGTCCTTCACCGTCACCTGGTCCAGGCCCACATCCAGCTCTTCGGCCAGCAGCATCAGCAGCGAGGTCTTCACGCCCTGGCCCATGTCGGGGTTCTTGGCGGTGAGCGTGATGCGCCCGTTCGACTCGATGCGGATCAGCGCGCTGGGGCTGAACGCGGCGTCGGTTTGTGCCTGGGCTTCGAGCAGCAGGCCGCCGGCCAGCGGCGTGAGGCTGAGCTGCAAAAGTTGGCGGCGCTTCATGTGGCACTCCCGGCGGCAGCGGCGTCCAGGATGGCCGCCTTGATGCGCGGGTAGGTGCCGCAGCGGCACAGATTGCCGGCCATGGCGGCGTCGATGTCGGCCTCGCTGGGCCGGGGCTTGCTCTTCAGCAGCGCCGCCGCCTGCATGATCTGCCCGGCCTGGCAGTAGCCGCATTGCGCCACGTCGTGCTTCACCCAGGCGCGCTGCAGCGCATGCGGCGCCGCCTCGCTGGCGAGGCCTTCGATGGTGGTCACGGCCCCACGCAGGGCGCTGACCGGCAGCGAGCAGCTGCGCAGCGCCTGGCCGTCCACGTGCACGGTGCAAGCCCCGCACAGGGCCTTGCCGCAGCCGAACTTGGTGCCGGTCAGGCCGAGCTCGTCGCGCAGCACCCAGAGCAGCGGGGTGTCAGCCTCAGCCGTCACCGGCCGATTCTCTCCATTGACCTTCAGCGTGTAGCGGGGCATGCGCGGCTCCTGCGGCAGTGAAGCGCGCAGCATAGGCAGGGCCGGGCGTCCCTGCCTTCGGTCAGGGATGGGGAGCCCGGCTCAGTCCGCCTCGGCCAGCACCCAGCGCGCCGCCTTCTCGGCCAGCATCAGCGTGGGGCTGTTGGTGTTGCCGCTGGTGATGAGGGGCATGACGCTGGCATCGACCACGCGCAGGGCCGCCACGCCCTGCACGCGCAGGCGCGGGTCCAGCACGGCGCCGGGTTCGCCCGGGCGCCCCATGCGCGCCGTGCCCACCGGGTGGAAGATCGTGGTGGCGATGTCGCCGGCCAGGCGGGCCAGGTCTTCGTCACTCTGGTGCTCGCGGCCGGGCAGGAACTCCTCGGGCCGGTAGGGCGCCAGCGCCGGCTGGCTGCAGATGCGGCGCACCACGCGCAGGGAGTCGGCCGCCACCTGGCGGTCCTCGGGCGTGCTCAGGTAGTTCGGCGCAATGGCCGGTGCGTCGCGCACGTTGGGGCTGCGGATCTGCACGCTGCCGCGGCTCGTCGGGTTCAGATTGCAGACACTGGCGGTGAAGGCCGGGAAGCGGTGCAGGGGCTGGCCGAAGGCGGGCAGGCTGAGCGGCTGCACATGGAACTCCAGATTGGGGTGCGGCTGCTCGGGCCGGCTGCGCGTGAAGGCGCCGAGCTGCGAGGGCGCCATGCTCATCGGGCCGCTGCGCCGCAGCAGGTACTCCAGCGCGATGCGCGCCTTGCCCCAGGGGCTGGCCGCCAGGGTGTTTAGCGTGGGCACGCCCTGCACTCGGTAGACGGCGCGGATCTGCAGATGGTCCTGCAAGTTGGCGCCCACGCCCGGCTGGTTCAGCAAGACCTCGATGCCATGGCGCTGCAGCAGCGCGCCCGGGCCGATGCCCGAGAGCTGCAGCAGCTGCGGCGACTGCACGGCCCCCGCGCACAGCAGCACCTCGCGCGCCGCGCGCACCGTCACCTGCTCGCCGCCGCGCAGCACCTCGGCGCCCACGCAGCGCAGCGTGCCTTGCGCGTCGCGTTCGATCAGCAGGCGGCTGGCCTGCGCCTGCGTCCACAGCTTCAGATTCGCGCGCCGCCCCAACACCGGGTGCAGGAAGGCCTTGGCGGTGTTCCAGCGCCAGCCGCGGCGCTGGTTCACCTCAAAGTACCCCACGCCCTCGTTGCAGCCGCGGTTGAAGTCCTCGCTGGCCGGCAGGCCCGCCTGCTGGGCGGCCTGGGCGAAGGCGTCGAGCAGCGCCCAGCGCAGGCGCTGGCGCTCCACCCGCCATTCGCCGCCTGTGCCGTGCAGCGCGTCTTCACCACCTCCGTCCCGCCGCCAATGGCTTTCATGGGCGATGAAGTCGCGCAGGCAGGCCTCCCAGCCCCACTCGGGCTCGCCGGTGAGCGCGGCCCAGGCCTCGTAGTCGCGCGCCTGGCCGCGCATGTAGATCATCCCGTTGATGCTCGAACAGCCGCCCAGCACCTTGCCGCGCGGGTAAATCAACTGCCGCCCGTTCAGCCCGGCGTCGGGCTCGGTGCGGAAGCGCCAGTCGGTGCGCGGGTTGTCGATGCAGTACAGGTACCCGACCGGGATGTGGATCCACGGGTAGCGGTCCGCGCCGCCGGCTTCCAGCAGCAGCACCGAATGCCGGCCATCGGCGCTCAGCCGGTTGGCCAGCAAGGCGCCGGCCGTGCCGGCGCCGATGACGAGGTAGTCCACCTGCATGGGGTCGAGTCTCCTGGAAGCGGATGGTGGCGGCCGCGATCTTCCCCCCATCCCCCAGGCCCAAAGGCAGCGCGCAAGAATGGCGCCGCCATGGACAAGCCTCAGACGGAACTCTGCGTGCGACTGCTCGGCCCCGCAGACGCCGAGCGCCTCTGCGCCGCCGACCCCGACACCTTCGACGCCCCGGTGCAGCCCGCACTCGCCGCCGCCTTCCTGCACCAACAGGACACGCATGCCATCGCCGCCGCGCTGCACGGCGAGCGCGTGGTCGGCATGGCCACGGGCGTGTTCTACCTGCACCCCGACAAGCCGCTGAGCCTCTTCATCGCCGAGGTCGGCGTGGCCGACGCCTACCTGCGCCAAGGTCTGGGCCGACGCCTGATGGACTGCCTGCTGGCCGAAGGCCGGCGCCGCGGCTGCGCGGAAGCTTGGGTGGCCACCGAAGTGGACAACGCCCCCGCCCGCGCGCTGTACGCAGCCGCTGGCGGCGAGCTGGCGCCCGAACGCTTCGTGGTCTACGCGTGGCCGCTGGGGGGCGAGGGCGGCGCCGATGCGCCGCGCTGAGCTCCTCGCCAAGCGCCGGGTTCAGCCTTCGTCGCTGCGCCGCGCGAAGCCCGACACGATGGCCACCAGCAGCAGGCTGCAGACCCAGCCGAACAGGGTTTCGAACCAGATCAGCTGGCGCGCGATGTGGCCCCAGGTCCAGTGGATCAGGAGTTCTTCGCCCGCGCCCGCCTTGGGCGTGACCACGTAAGCGCCCCAGTGCTTCTCCTGGCCCAGGTCCACCAGGGGCAGCAGGATGTCCAGCGAGTAGACGAAGGGGCTGAGCGTCGCGTACTCCCCGCGCAGCGGTGCGCAGAGGAACCAGTTGCCCGGCGTGGGTTCGCCGTCGGGCAGGCATTCGGCATAGGCCGGGTGTTGGAACACCAGCGGGTTTGAGGGCGCCAGGGCGTTGCGTGGGGGCAGGGCCAGGAACCAGTACGAGGCGCCCCAAAGGAACCAAACCGCCGCCATCCAGCCCATCAGCCGCATGGGGCGAAAGCCGTAACCGGCGAGCTTGCCGAAGCCGTAGTGCACCGCTCGGGCCACGCCTCGCTTGAAGGCGGCAACGGGCCACCAAGTCGACGGTGGCGACTGCCCGACACGGCCGATCTCGCGACGCTTGTCTTCAAAGGCCATGCCCACCTGCTTGGCGTCTTCGGTGTGGCCCATCTCCCGCAGCACTTTCTGCAACTGCCGCCAGGGTTGCGGGCGGAAGTCTTCCTCCCCCATGTGCGCAGCTTTCTGCCGGCTCAACCACTCCAAGCGTTCGGCGCCGTTCGTGGGCGCCTCACCGCCAATGGCGCCGTAGCGCAAGCCATCGAGGACAGAGCCCGGTGCCCATGCGGCCACATCGTCCACCAGCACCCCGACCTCTGCATGGCTGAAGTTGAAACAAGCGGCGGGCTTGACGCCCTGCAGGAACAAAGCGCCCTTGACGACCACCCGCTCTGCTGACAAGGCATCGCCTTCCGTCCCTTCGAACTGACCGCCTCTGCACTCCAAGTTGCCGCCAATCTGCGCTCCCAGCAGCCTCACCCTGCCTGTCGCCTTGAAGCCTTCGCGCAAGAACACATCGCCCTTGACGACGGCTCCGTCCGCCACCAAGGCATCGCCTCCTTTCCCTTCGAATTGCCCGCCTCTGCACTCCAAGTTGCTGCCAATCTGCGCACCTAGCAGCCTCACCTGGCCCGTCGCCCTGAAGCCGAAGTAAAGGAACACACTGCCCTTGACGACCGCCCCGTCTGCTGACAAGGCATCGCCTTCCTTCGCTTCAAACTGCCCGCCTCTGCACGCCAAGTTGCCGCCAATCTGCACACCCAGCAGCCTGACCTTGCCCGTCGCCAGGAAGCCATCGTCCAGGAACACACTGCCCTTGACGACTGCACGGTCTGCCGACAGGGCATCGCCTTCCTTCACATCGAACTGGCCGCCACTGCATTCCAAGTCACCGCCGATCTGCGCACCCAGCAGCCTCACCTCGCCCTTCGCCTTGACCCCATTGCGCAAGACCAAGTCGCTGCTGACTTGCAACCCATCTGCCATCAATCCTTGACTTAGCCAGCTGCCCTCCAGTGCAAGCAGGCCAGTGACACGCGCATCCCGCACAACCAGCAGTCCTTCGAAATGGCTCTGAACGAGAGCTACAGAACTCGGCACAAAGCAACCGCCCAGATCCAACGTCCCCGATACCCAAGCTCCATACAGTCGCACCCCGTGCTCATGCACCGGCGCCCGCTCGTCGCCGCCCAGCAGCAGAAAGCGCAGAAAGCCGGCGCGCACGCGGGTGTCGTCGGTGGGCGCCGTGGGCACGGTGGCGCCGAGCCTGGCGCGTTCGCCTTCGCGGCAGGCGGCCAGCAAGCGCTCTTCGGCCTTGCTGACCAGCGGCAGGAAGTCGCTCAGGCTGCGGCCATGGGCTTTCAAGGCCGGCAAGGGCGCGGGCGGCGGGCGCCGTGGTTTCAGGCGGTTCTGGACACGGGGCGTTGCGACTCGGGGCACTGGCGGCTCCTTGGGGCGATGACAGCGGGCGCAAGCCTAGCCGCTGTCCGGCTCGCTCAGCGCCTCAGTCCTTGCGGAAGAAGCGCGCCAGGCGCGCGAACTGGGTGTCGCGCCAATCGCGTTCCCGTGTGGGGCGTTCGTAGTCCACGCGGCGCTGGCTGGCGGCCTTGAGCAGGCGTTCGCTGGCGGCGTCCTTCAGCAGCACCTCAGCGCGGTCGAGCAGCGGCGCGAGGGCGTGCAGGCCGGGGGCCGAGGCGGGGTCGCCGCAGGCGGGGCATTGGGCGTCGC
>JAFLDE010000155.1 GCA_017302655.1 Burkholderiales bacterium | reverse complement strand
AGCTTTTTCGGTTCAGGGTTTTTGACTGAAGTACCCAGTGAAGTTGTTGACCCGAATCAAATCGGTGAATACGGCAATATGCCGCAGTGGAATGGCCCGCCCTCGCCTTCGGCGCGCAGAGCCGCGATCGGGTGCAGCAGCAGGGCCTGGGCCTCGCCGTGGAGCTGCGCGACACCCGCTGGGAGCTGGGCGCCGGCGTGCAGCAGGCCCGCTACCGCAAGCGGCTGGCGCAACCCGGCCTGCCGGAAGTCGAGGACCGCGCGACGCCCCTGCTGGGCAACCTCGGGGCCGCCTGGCACGCGGCACCCGGCTGGGTGCTCTACGCCGGCACCGCGCGGGGCCTGGAGGAAAGCGGTGTGGCGCCGCCGTTGGCGAGCAACCGCAACCAGGCCCTGCCAGCCATCGAGACCACGCAGCGCGATGCCGGTCTGCGCTGGCAGCTCGCGCCCGACCTGCGGGTGGTCGCCGGTGTGTTCGATGTGCGCAAGCCCTACTTCAATCTCGACGCCGACCAGCTCTTCACCCAGCTCGGTGAGGTGCGGCACCGCGGCGTCGAGGCCTCGCTGTCCGGGCGCCCTTCGCCTTCGCTGCGCCTGCTGGCCGGTGCGGTGTGGATGCAGCCTCGCGTGCGCGGCCAGGCGGTGAGCCTGGGTCGCGTGGCCTCGCGCCCCGTGGGGCAGCCCGAGCAGCAGTTCAAGCTCAACGCGGTCTGGACGCCCGCCGAGGCGCCAAGCCTCAGCCTGGACGCCGCGCTCTCCCACGCCAGCCGGCAAGCCGCCACGCGCGACAACCGCGTCTGGCTGCCCGCCTTCAGCACGCTGGACCTGGGCCTTCGCTGGCGCCTGGACGCCCCGGCGCGCCCGGCCAGCCTGCGCCTGCTGGTGAGCAACGCACTCGACGCCCATGGCCACGAGCTGCGTGGCGCAGGCACCTACGCCGAACGCGCACCGCGCCAAGTGAGCCTGACCTTGTCCACCGGCTGGTAGGGCCACGCAGGAACCGACTTTCTCAGCCAGCGCCGGCACGGCGGGGTCAAGGCATCCCCATCGCCTCCCGCCATCACCCTTTGGGCACTGCTCCTCCATGCCTTGAAGACGACGTGCTGCGCCACCTGCCCGCCGTGGCCCCTCGGTGCGGGCATGCGGATGGGCTGAACTCAGCGCACCGACTGGCGCGAATCTGCAAGGGTCAGCGGACGGCAGGGCCTGCGTGGCGCACGACGGACAGGCAAGCAGGGGGTGCCTCGAAACCGCCCGGCTTCCTACACTCGGTCCCCATGCAAAAGCCGCAGATCGCCACCCTCCCCTGGCCCCACCGGCAAGCGCCGGCCAGCCGGCCAGCCGGCCGGCCCTGCGCCTGCTGCCGCTGCTGTTCGCGCTGGCCGCCGGGTCCGCCGCATCGGCCACCCTGACCTGGGACGGACGCGGCCCGAGCGCCAACTGGTCGGCCATCGACACCGACGTCGTGGGCGGCAGTTTTGGGCGCAGCAACTGGAGCAACACCCAGTTCCGGGTCCCCCGGGACGGCGACAGCCTGGTGTTCGCAGGCACCCGGCGCCTGCAGAACTTCAACGACCTCAGCGGCCTGACGCTGCAGGGCATCCGCTTCGCTGAAGGAGCCGGCAACTTCTGGCTCGAAGGTCGGGCCCTCGGCATCGCGGGCGAGATCCGCAACGAAAGCGGCAAAGGCCAGACCCTGCTGATGGACCTGTCGGTGAGCGGAACGCAGAACCGTTGGATCGTGCCGAGCCACTTGCCCGGGAACTTGTGGCTGATCGGGCGCGTCAGCCTGGCGGACGCCAGCCAGCTGGAGCTGGAGGGCAACGTCCGGATCGACAGCGCCGCCAACGACTTCGTGCTGCCATCCCAGGCGCTCATGTCCATGGGTTCTGGCGCCGCGCTTGTAGCGAAGTCGCTTCTATTGCGTGGACGCAGTGAACTGAGTCTGGATGGTGCCAGTGTCCGTGTGCTGGATGACATCGACCTCGCAGACGGCCTCCTGCAAGTCAAGAGCGGTGGGTCCCTCGCAGCAGGAGGCGATCTGACCTTGCGCGGCGGTCAGTTGCTGATGGAGCAGGCCCGTGTTGGCAACGTCGTCGGCGGCACCTTGCGCGGCCCGCAGCGAAGCCAACAAGGGGCCTACGCGCTGAGCCTGTCCGACAGCTTCCTGACGGTCGCGAACCTTGACATGGCCGGCAGCCTGAGCCTGGCGGCCGGGTCCACACTCAAGTCGGAGGGCCAGGGCATCGCCAAGCTGAGCGTGGCCTCGCTGGCGCAATCGCGCCTGGAAATCGGGGGCGCGCTGCAGTTCAGCAACCCGGCCGACGCCAGCACCTACCAAGTGAAGGACCGCCTGATCCTCAACGATGCCACCATGGTGGTGAGTGGCGACATCAGCGGCGTCTTCAGCCAAGTGGAACTGACGCAGTACAGCGGCCTCCTGGCGGGCGCCATGCAATGGGAGCGCCTGGACCTGCGCCTCAATCGGTCCACCATGGAGACCGGCGAGACCTCGCTGGCGCAGTCCAGAGTCTCGATGCAGAACCCGTCCCATTGGCGGGTCTCAGGCGGCCTGGCCCTCCAGGCGAGCGAACTCGCCCTGGATGGGGCCCTGCTGGAGACCGTCGGCCCGCTGTCCCTCAAGGCCGGCAGCACCCTGGGCCTGCTGAACAGCAGGCTGGATGTGGCCGCCCTGCAGCTCACCGACTCGACGCTGGATTGGCGCGGCGGCAGTCTGCTGCGCATCGGGGGCCAGGTCACCACCTGGCTCACAGACCTGGGCTCCCAGCACTTGACCCTGCAGGCCGGCAACACCCTGGACGTGGTGAACACCTTGCGCATCGCCAGCCCGTCCGTGCTCACCTTGCGGGACGGCACGCTGCGGGCAGGCACCCTGGCACTCGACGGAGGACGCATTGCCGGCCCCAGCGGCGTGCTGGACATGGATGACATCGGTCTGCTGCGCGGCTCGGGCAGCGTCGAGGCCTCTGTGCGGGGCGGCCGCCTGCACCGCATCGTGGCCGATGGCCGCCTCGGCGCAGACGGCCTGAGCCTGGGCAACGCGGCCAGCCCCGAGGGCTTTGCCTTCGAAGGCGAGCTCGACGTCGGCAGCGCCCGGGTCGAGCTGCGCGATGCGAACCAGGCGCAGCTGGGCCTGCTCACGCGCCTGGGCGCCGGCGGTCGCCTGGTGGCGGCGAACGGCATGGCGCTGGATGCAGGCGAGCTGCTGCGCGCCGACGGAGCCTCCAGCGTTCAAGGCGCGCTGCGCAACAACGGTCGGGTGCAGAGCGGCAATGGGCTGCTCAGCCTGCTGGGTGATGTGGATGGCGAAGGGAGCTTCGGGGGGCGTTTGCACTTCGCCGCCGGATTCAACCCCGGCGCCGGCGCGCTGAGCCTGGACTTTGGGGGGGTCACGTCAGCCTGGGAGATCACGCGGTGCTGACGCTGCAGATCCTGGGCACGGGGCTGCATGACGCACTGCGCCAGATCGGCACGCTGGGACTGGATGGCACCCTGCGCATCGAGTTGGACACCAACTTCGAGCCGCTGGCCGGCCAACGCTTCGACCTGCTGGATTGGACCTTGTTGAATGGTCGCTTTGACGACATCGACTGGCGCGCCGCGCCGCTCGGAGCTGGCCTGCAATGGGATGTGTCGCGGCTCTACGTGGACGGCAGCATCGGCGTGCTGTCCATGCCCGCAGTGCCGGAGCCTCAGGCTTGGGCCTTGATGCTGCTGGGTCTGGGCGGCGTGGCTGTGGCCAAGCGCCGCCGGCGCTGACATCACCCGGCCTCGTGCCCGCTGCCCGAATGGGCGGCAGCTGTGGACCGGGTCCATTCGATCGCCGCGTGGAGCGGGGCCATGACCCTCGCCACAGGGCCGGCCTGGGCCTGCGCCTGGTGGTGAGCAACGCGCTCGACGCCCATGGCCACGAGAGGGTCGGGCCACACAGGAACCGACTTCGTCAACCGCCGCCGGCACGCCGGGGTCACGGCGTGCCCATCGCCTCCCGCCAGCGCATCGCGTCGTGGATGCGGTGCCGCGCGCTCGGGTGGTGGAAGAACACGATTTCTTCGAGGGCACCGGGTTCGGGCTTGCGGTACTCGGCCAGCTTCAGGATTGCCTCGGCGAAGCCGTGCGGGTCGCGCGCCAGGTTCAGGCCAAAGCGGTCGGCCTCGATCTCATTGGTGCGGATGATGGTGTTGAAGACCGGCGTGGCAGCCAACATGAAGACCGAGAACACCGCCGCCAGCAAGGGCAGGCTGGCCACGTCGCCCGCGGCCTGCGTGCCCCAGCGCGCCCCGAAGCGTGCGAACAGGCGGCGCATGGCCCACTGGCAGAACAGGAAGCCGAACAGGATCAGCAGGCTGAACTGCATCAGCATCTCGGGCGCATGGTTCAACACGTAGTGGCCGAGCTCATGGGCCATGACGGCGCGGATCTCGGGCAAGGAGGTGCGGTTCAGCAGGTTGTCGTTGAGCCGGATGGCGGCCGTGCCGCCCAGGCCGCTGACGGTGGCACTGATGCGTTGGGTCTGCCGCGAGGCATCGAAAACATAGACCTGGTCGGTCGGCACGCCGTTGGACCGCGCCATCGCCAGCACCGCGTCGCGCACCGGGCCGGGGTCCAGCGGCTTGTAGGTGTTGAACAGGGGCGCGATCAGCACCGGGCTCACCCACAGCATCAGCGCCAACAGGGCGCTGCAGGCGGCCGTGCCCCACAGCCACCAGCGCTCGCCGGCGCGGCGGATTACGGCGTAAAGCAAGGCCACCGCCAGCGCCGCGCCCAGCGCCTCGATGCCAAGCGACACCATCTGCTCCGCCCCCCAGTCCAGCAGGCTCTGCGTGGACATGCCGTAGGCGTGCTCGCGCACATAGCCTCGGTAGAAGGTCAAGGGCAGGGCCAGCAGCGCCGCGCTCAAGCCGTAGACCGCGCCGTAGAGGCCGTCACGCAGCCAGGCATAGCGCCCCACCCGCTGCGCCCAGTCGCGCACGCGCGCCGAGCGGCGGCCCCCCAGCATCAGCGCGGCAATGGCCAGGCCGAGCAGGAATTCCCACAGCTGCAGCCAGTAGCCGCCTTCTTCGTAGCGCTTGGCGCGCTGCACGGCCTCGGCGGGCAGGCGGTCCAGGTAGGCCTGAGTGGCCAATGCCGCATCGCGGGGCAAGGCTGCCCGCCAAGCGTCGTCCACGGGCGCCGCCGCGATGGGCGCCCGCTCGGCGTGCCCGGTGGCAGCCAGCAGCGGCTCACTCCAGCTCATGCAACCCAGAAACAGGCACAACAGCAGGCCCAGAACGGCCGGGCGGCGCAGCGGCCACGAATGGAGGGCGAAGGGGTTCATGGGCCAAGTGCTCGAAGCGGCAAAGGCGGGCAGTCTCGCCACCGCGCTGCAGTGGAAGGTGCTGCATGCGATGGGCGGCGCCTTCGCCCGCACCAAATGCCTGAGGCGAGTATGGATCGGTCATCCTGAGGGCGCTGCGCGAGCCCGCGCGGGTGCCCGATGCCGGCCTGCCGCCACTTGGCCACGGACGCTGACGCCGAGAATGGCAGCCCTGCACGCGAACGACCACCGGCATGAACGCACCCCGCACGAAACGGATCCTCTTCGTCTGCATGGGCAACATCTGCCGCAGCCCCACTGCCGAGGGCGTGATGCGCGCCCAGCTGCAGGCGGTCGGCCTGCAGCATGTGGAGGTCGACTCCGCCGGCACGCATGGCTGGCACGCGGGTGAGCCGCCCGACCCGCGCAGCCAGCAGCACGCTGCCCAGCGCGGCTACGACCTGTCCAAGCTGCGGGCCCGGCAGCTGGTGGCCGAGGACTTCGAGCGCTTCGACTGGGTGCTGGTGATGGACGAGGCGAACCTGCAGGCCGCCGCGCGCCTGTGCCCACCCACCCATCGAGCCAAGCTGCACAAGCTGCTGGGTGCCGCCGACGTGCCCGACCCCTACCACGGCGGTGCGCAGGGCTTCGAGCAGGTGCTGGACCTGGTGGAGGCCGCCTGCGAGCGCTGGCTGGAGCGCCTGCGCTGAACCCGGGCTCATGACTCCCTGCGCAAAAGGAAGCGAGGCGCTCACGGCGCGCTCAGCGCAAGCTGCCTACGATGCCGCCATGACCTTAGGAGCCTGTCGGGCTTTGGGAGTACCCCGCGTTGGGCCGCCAAGGGGCTTGACGCAAGGCGCCGGGGCGCAGCCGGACTCGCGTCCGGCAAGCGCCGGCAACGCCGCAGCAGGCCCCTTGGCGACCCAACCCTCCGGGCCGGGACCATCCAGGGGGCCATCCGTCGTTGCCGGCTCGTTGTGGGGCCTGCCCCACGGCCTCGCCGACGCCTCGTTTGGCCCCCTGACTGGTTCCCGGCGCGGGGCACTCCCAAAGCCCGACAGGCTCCTAGCCGCCACGACGGCGCTGGCCGCGCTGCTGCTGCTCGCCGGCCCGGCGTTCGCGCAGTCTC
>JAFLDE010000154.1 GCA_017302655.1 Burkholderiales bacterium | reverse complement strand
GCCATGCCCGTCAACGGCTGGACCCACGGCGCGCTGGCGCAGGCGCAGGCCCTGGCGCCGATCGGTGCGGCGACCACCGTCAGCGGTCAGCTGCAGCTGGCCATCCCCATCCTGGAGCCGGCGCGCAGCACCGTGCGGGGCCGCGTGCAGTTGCCGACCGGTGGGCTGAGCCTGCGCCTGCGCGACGACCTGCCGGCGTTCTCGCAGCTGCGCGGCCAGGTCGATTTCACCGATCACAGCGTGCAACTGCCTCGCCTGCAGGCGCGCTTCCTGGGTGGTGAGCTGAGCCTGCGCGGCGGCAGCCGCGCCGATGGAGGCGCGCTGCTGCTGGAGGCCGAGGGCCAGGCCAGCAGCGAGGGTCTGCGCGCGGCGGTGCGCGAATGGCCGGGCCTGGCCTTGCTGGCCCCCCATCTGGCCGGCCAGACCGACTACCAGCTGCGCCTGGAATTCAAGGGCGAGCAGCCCGAGCTGGAACTGCGCTCCAGCCTGCAAGGACTGGTCGCCCGCCTGCCCGAGCCCCTGGGCAAGCGCGCCGAGCAGACCTTGCCCTTGCTGCTGCGGGTGCAGCCACAGGCCGGAGGGCGAGAGGTCTGGGGCCTGCAGTTGGGCAGCGGCGCGCAAACCGCGCTGCTCGCCCTGCTTGAACGCGAGGGACTTCGCACGAGGCGCGGTGCGATTCGCATGGGAGGGGAAGGCGAACTGCCACTGCCTGCGCAAGGCGTGCAGGTGGTGTGGGCGGCGCCGCAGATCGACCTCGACCCCTGGCGGCGCTTGCACGAAGCCAGCGAAGCGGGCAATGCACAGGCATCCGCCAGCTCAGAGCCCGCCTGGCTGCCCGACCGCGTGGAGCTGCAGGCCGCCCAACTGCGCATCGCGCAGCGACGGCTGCACCAGGTGCAGGCCACGCTGCGACTGGCACCGAACCGGCAGGACTGGCGCCTGCAGCTGCGCGCCGCCGAGGCCCAGGGCGAGGTGGACCTACGCCGACCCAGCGGCCAGCCGATGCAGGTGCAGGCGCGTTTCCAGCGCCTGGCCGTGCCGCAGGGCGAGGCCGAGCGCGTCGAGCAGTACCTGGAGCAGGCGGTCGGCGCCTTGCCGGGTCTCGACGTGGCGGTGGACGACTTCGAATTGCGCGGCAAGAAGCTCGGCCGCCTGCGCATCCAGGCTGATGGAGCGCCGGCCGGGCGCGACTGGACGCTGCAGGAGCTCTCGCTGCAGCACCCCGAGGCCCAGCTGCAGGCGCGCGGCGCCTGGCTGGCCGCCGAGCGGCGCACGCGGCTCGACTGGACGCTGGACGTGGCCGACAGCGGGCGCTGGCTCGATGCACTCGGCTACACGCAGACGGTGCGCGGCGGCAAGGGCCAGCTGGCGGGCCAGCTGTCCTGGCCCGGCTCGCCGCTCTCGCCCAGCGCCGAAGGCCTCGCCGGCCAATTCAGCGTGCTGGTGCAGCAGGGGCAATTTCTGAAGGCGGATCCCGGCGTGGCGCGCCTGCTCGGCATCCTCAGCCTGCAGTCGCTGCCGCGCCGCCTGCTGTTCGACTGGCGCGACGTCTTTTCCAGCGGCTTCCTTTTTGACGAGGTCGCTGGCGACGTGCAGGTGGCCGCCGGCAAGGCCAGCACGCGCAACCTGCGCCTGCGCGGGTTGCAGGCCAATGTGCTGATGGAGGGCAGTGCCGACCTGGCCGCTGAGACGGCCGATCTGCGCGTGCTGGTGGTGCCCAACCTGGATGCCGGCGGCGCCTCGCTGGCCTACACGGCCATCAACCCGGCCGTGGGTCTCACGGCCTTCCTGGCGCAGTGGCTCTTGAAGGGGCCGATTCAGGAGGCCAACACCACCGAGCTGCGCGTGCATGGGCCTTGGACGGACCCCCGCGTGGAAAGGGTCGAACGCAAGCCCGCAGCGGCCGCGAGCGCGGCGTCAGCGCGACGCTGAAGCGTCGCCCTCGCTTAGCATGCGCAAGGTGAGCAAGCCCCCCCAACCCCGACGTCTGCGCAGCGATGACTACGCCAGCGGGCCCTTCGCGCCGCACGGCCGCGTGGAGATCTGGAGCGAGGGCTCGGTGGTGCGTCTGAGGGCCGAGGGGCCATTCAACGCCGAGTCGGTGCAGGCCATCGGCCTGGCCATGGCGCAGTTGTTCGCCGAGGCGCCGCCGAAGGGTCGCTTTGCCGACATCCTGGTGTTCCACGGCAGCATCCTGGCCACGCCGGAGGCGCTGGCCGCCTTCGACGGCTTTCTCGCCCGCATGAGCCAGGCCAAGACCGCGCCGCTGGCGGTGGCCTACGTGGTGGGCGCCGAGGTCGAGGGGCGGGACCTGATGCTGCCGGTCTTCAAGCGCCTGTACGACAAGCATCGGCGCCGGTTCGCGCATTTCGAGGACGAGGCGCAGGCCGAGGCCTGGGTGCGTGAGCAGCTTTCGGCCGACGGGGGATGATGGATACAGCGGGGCGCACATGGCGCCCGGCCATCCCGAGGAGACACACGCAATGAGTTCCTTTGACGGCACCCGCGCGGCTGACGAGCCCTGGCTGGACCTGCCCGCCCTGGAGGCCCTGCTGCGCGAGCGCATCGAAGGTTTCGCCGGTCCGCTGCGCGTCGAGCGCTTCAACGGCGGGCAGAGCAACCCGACCTTTCTGCTCGTCACGCCTGAACGCCGCTACGTGATGCGCTGCAAGCCCGGTCCGGTGGCGCAGTTGTTGCCCACTGCGCATGCCGTGGAGCGCGAGGCGCGCGTGCTGCGAGCGCTGGCCGGCACCCAGGTGCCGGTGCCCCAGGTCTACCTGCTGCACGAAGACGAGGCCCTGCTGGGCCGCGCCTTCTATGTGATGGAAATGCTGGACGGCGAGGTGCACTGGGATCCGCGCCTGAAGACGCACAGCCCCGCCCAACGCACGGCCCTCTTCGATGCCATGAACGCGACCATCGCCGCTATCCACAGCGTGGACGTGGACAGGCAGGGCCTGCGTGACTACGGCGCGCCGGGCAACTACTACGACCGCGGCCTGTCGCGCTGGACCAAGCAGTACCGCGCCAGCGAGTTCAAGGAGGCGCCCGTCGCGGCGATGGAGCGACTCATCGAGTGGCTGCCCGCCAACGCCCCTCCGGCCGACAGCGTGCAGACGCGCCTGCTGCACGGCGACTTCCGGCTCGACAACCTGGTCTTCGAGCGCGGTGGCGCGCGCGTGCTGGGCGTGCTGGACTGGGAGCTGTCCACCCTGGGCGACCCGCTGGCCGACTTCGCCTACCACGCGTTGGCTTGGGTGGCGCCGCCGGGCCCGATGCGCGGGCTGGCCGGGCTCGACCTGGACGCGGCGGGCATTCCGCAGCTCGCCGCCTACTGCGCGCTGTACGAAGCGCGCAGCGGCTTGACGGTGGGCAAGCGCTGGAACTTTTATTTCGCCTACAACCTGTTCCGCCTGGCAGCCATCATGCAGGGCGTGGCGGCGCGGGCGCGGCAGGGCATCGCCAGCAGCCAGCAGGCGGTGGAGCAGGGCGCCTTGGCGCCCCGCGTGGCAGAACTCGGATGGGCCTTGGCCCAGAAAGGATGGGGGGCATGAATTTCGGATCGACCGCGCGCGGGGACGCGCTGCTGCAGCGCGTGGACGCCTTCATGCGCGAGCGCATCGAGCCGCAGGAGCAGGCCTGCCGCGACGAGTTGGCGGCGAACACGGCGGCCGGCAAGCGCTGGACGCCGCTGAAGACGATCGAGTCGCTCAAGCAGCAGGCCAAGGCCGAGGGCCTCTGGAACCTCTTTTTGCCCGAATCGGGGCTCGGCGCCGGACTGACGAACGCCGAGTACGCGCCGCTGGCCGAGCGCATGGGCCATGTGCTGTGGGCCAGCGAGGTCTTCAATTGCAGCGCGCCTGACACCGGCAACATGGAGGTGCTGGCGCGCTATGGGACGCCCGAGCAGCAGGCGCGCTGGCTGACCCCGCTGCTGGCGGGGGAGATTCGAAGCGGCTTTGCGATGACCGAGCCCGACGTGGCGTCAAGCGACGCCACCAACATCGCCACGCGCATCGAGCGCGACGGTGACCACTACCTCATCAACGGCCGCAAGTGGTGGACCAGTGGCGCCGGCGACCCGCGCTGCGCCGTCTACATCCTGATGGGGCGCAGCAACCCCGAGGCGCCGCGCCATGAGCAGCAGTCGATGATCCTCGTGCCGGCCGACGCGCCGGGCGTCGAGGTGGTGCGACCGCTGCCCGTGTTCGGCCAGGACGACGCGCCGCACGGCCATTGCGAGATGCGCTTCACCAACGTGCGCGTGCCGGCCGCCAACCTGCTGCTGGGCGAGGGTCGCGGCTTCGAGATTGCCCAGGGTCGCCTGGGGCCGGGGCGCATCCATCACTGCATGCGCCTGATCGGCATGAGCGAGCGCGCACTGGCGCTGATGTGCAAGCGCCTCTCCAGCCGCGTCGCCTTCGGCAAGCCGCTGGCCACGCAAGGCGTCTGGCACGAGCGCATCGCGCAAAGCCGGGTGCTCATCGAACAGGCCCGCCTGCTCACGCTGAAAGCCGCCTGGATGATGGACACGGTGGGCAACAAGGTGGCGAAGAACGAGATCGCGATGATCAAGGTGGTGGCGCCGAACGTCGCCTGCCAGGTGATCGACTGGGCCATCCAGGCGCATGGCGGCGGCGGGGTCAGCGACGTCACGCCGCTGTCAGAGTTCTACGGCGCCGCGCGCACCCTGCGCCTGGCCGACGGGCCGGACGAGGTGCACCGCGTGAGCATCGCCAAGCACGAGCTGGGGCGGCACGCGGCATGAACCGTTCCACCGTTCGCATCGCCGCGGTGCAGATGGTCTCGGGCACCGAGCCCGAAGCCAATCTGGCACGCGCCCGTCACTGGGTGCTGCAGGCCGCGCAGCAAGGCGCGCAGTTGGTGGCCCTGCCCGAGTACTTCTGCCTGATGGGCCAGCAGGACGAGGACAAGCTGGCCATCGCCGAGCCGGCGGGCGAAGGACCGCTGCAGGCTTTCCTTTCCGGCCTGGCTGTCGAGGCTGGCGTGACCCTGGTTGGCGGCACCCTTCCGCTGCGGAGCAGCGTGCCCGGCAAGGTGCACAACAGCTGCCTGGTCTTCAGCCCGGCGGGGCAGCAACTCGCGCGCTACGACAAGCTGCATTTGTTCGGTTTCGACAACGGCCGCGAGCGCTACGACGAAGGCCGCGTGCAGCAGGCCGGCGAGGCGCCCGTGGCCTTCGACTGGCAGGGCGAGTTTGGATCCCTGCGCGTCGCCTTGAGCATCTGCTACGACCTGCGCTTCCCTGAGCTCTACCGGCAGCTCGCGCCGCAACTCATCCTCGCGCCCTCGGCCTTCACGCACACCACGGGTGCCGCGCATTGGGAGCTGCTGCTGCGAACCCGCGCGGTGGAGAACCTGGCCTATGTGATGGCACCCGCCCAAGGCGGCCTGCACGCCAACGGCCGCCGCACCTGGGGGCACAGCATGGTCGTCGACCCCTGGGGCCAGGTGCTGGCCTGCCTGCCTGAGGGCGAAGGCCTGGCCCTCGCCGAGCTCGACCCGGCCCGCTTGGCGCAATGCCGCAGCCAACTGCCGGCGCTGCAACACCGCAAACTTTGAACTCGGAGTTGCTTCAAGGCCTGGCTGTGGCGCTGGGCTGTGGTCTGCTGGTGGGCCTGGAGCGCGAGCGGCGCAAGGGCCGCGGGCCGGGGCGCGAAGTGGCCGGGCTGCGCAGCTTCGCGGTGGCGGCGCTGGCCGGCGCGCTGGCCGCGTGGTTGGACGGCGGTTGGTTGATGGCCGCGGCGCTGCTGTCGGTGTCCCTGCTCGTCGCGGCCACGCGCTGGGGCCGGCCGGGCAGCGACCCCGGGCTGACCACCGAGCTGGCGCTGCTGGCCATCGTCCTGATCGGTGCGCTGGCCATGCGCGAACCGCTGTGGGCGGCGGTCAGCAGCGTGCTGATCACGGTCTTGCTGGCGGCGCGCCAGCGCATGCACCACTTCGCACGGCGCGTGCTGCGCGAGGAGGAACTGCACGACGGCCTGCTGCTGGCCGCGCTGGCGCTCCTGGTGCTGCCCCTGCTGAACCCGCAGCCGCTGGCCTTGCTGGGCGGCGGCAGCGCGCGCCAGTTGGGCGTGTTGGTGCTCATGCTGTTGATGCTGCAGGCGGCCGCGCATGTCGCGCTGCGTTTGCTCGGACCACAAGCCGGTCTGTTCGGTGCCGGGCTGATCGGTGGCTTCGTGTCCAGCACGGCCACGGTGGTCAGCCTGGGGGGACTGGCGCGCCACAAGTCGGCGCCGGCGCAGCGCCAATGGGCCGCTGCGGCCATGCTGTCGACGGCGGCCACGTGGCTGCAGACCCTGATCATGCTCGGCCCCATCGCGCCCCAGCTGATGGCCGGCTGGGTGCCGGTGGCGCTGACCGGCGCGGCCGCCGCGCTGTTGGCCGCGTGGTGGGTGGGCAA
>JAFLDE010000153.1 GCA_017302655.1 Burkholderiales bacterium | reverse complement strand
GGGGCTGAGGGCGGCCCTTTTGCGTTTGCTGGCGGCAGCGGGCCGCGGAGCTTGGTCGCTGTGGGCGACGCTCACCGACCGGCCCCGGTGCTCAGACCGTCTCGCGGTCGGTGGCGCGGATCAGCTGGCCTGCGGTGCGGGATGAATTTCGCAGGGCCGACGGATGAATTTCGCAGGGCCGACCACCCAGCGTGGCGGCCGAGCAGGCGGCACGCATGGAGCGCTTCTACCGCGAGCGGGCTGCTTACAGCGATGTGAAATGAGACTCGCCCGACGGGCGCTGCGCCGGTGACGCTCGGTCAGCCCAGCAGGTCGTCGGCGTCTTCATCCTGCGGCGGTCGGGCGGGCAGGCGGAAGTCCTCGCGGCCCCAGGCGCCGAGGTCGGCGGTGCGGCAGCGATCGCTGCAGAACGGGCGCCAGCGGTTGACCGGACTGAAATCCGTCCAGGTCTGGCAGCGCGGGCAGCGCACGCGCACGGGGGCACCAGGGCGTTCAGGCGCAGAGGCTGAGTTCAAGGCTCACATCCTGATCGGCGGCGAGCTTGCTGCGGCCGTCGGCATCGATGCGCATCAGGCGCACCAGGATCATCAGCCGGTGGCCGCTGATCTCAGGGACCAGACCGAGCGCGGGGTCGATGCGCAAACGCGCGAGCAAGCTGGGCTTGCCCGAACCCAGGCTCTGCTGGAACTGACCGGCCACGGCGGCCACCTTGTGCGGCACGCCGGTTTCGCGAAGCAGTGAAAGCAGCAAGGACACGCCCTGGGCCAGCGGCATCACCGGTGCCATCCACTGCAACAGATCCTGGCGGCGCTGGGCGCCGTCGCGCTGCTGCCAGGCGTGGTAGGCGGGCAGGTCAAATTCGCAGGTGCCACCGGGCATGCCGATGCGGTTTTTCAGGCCGTTCAGCATTTCATGCGCAGACAGTTGGTGGCCGGGCTTGCCCTGAAGGGCATTGAGGTCGGCGAAGGCGCGGTCCAGCCGGCTGCACACCTGCTCCAGCGCTTCCTGCGCCACGGCGGGGTTACCCCGGTAGGCGTTGTATTGCGCGCGCTGTCGGTCGATGTCCTTCATCAGGTCGCCCTTCAGGTCTGTGCGCAAGGCGAGCTCGACGATCTCGAACAGGGTGGCCAGCGCGAAATGATGGTCCAGCGCGGCGTCGCGCTGCACCAACTGGCCGAGGCGGTCGAACAGGTGTTCCAAGCGCAGCAGGGTGCGCGTCGACTCGTTGAAAGGGAACTCGTAAAGAAGCACGGTGGGGCGGGGCGGTCAGGGGCGCGATTCTTCCATGTGCCAGTGGGCGAGCAGGGCGGTCAATTCAGCTTCCAACTCGTAGGGTGTGAGGGCGGAGTTGTCGATCACCGCGTCGGCCGCCTGGCGCCTCTGCGCGCGCGTGGCCTGGGCGGCAAGCGCGCCATCGACCTGTGCGGGGCTCCAGCCTCGCGCCAGCGCACGCTGACGTTGCACGGCCTCGTCGCAGTCGATCAGCAGCACGCGCTGCACGCGCGCGCGCCAGTGCCGGCTCTCCACCAGCAAGGGCACGTCGAAAAGCAGGAAGCCTTCTTCGCCAAGCGCTGCGGCCTGAACCTCGGCTTCTTGCTGGATCAGCGGGTGCAGCAAGGCTTCGAGCGAGCGGCGCAGTTCGGGGTGGCGGAACACCCGCTCGCGCAGCCGCGGGCGGTCCAGGCCCTGTTCGCCCACCAACTCCGAACCGAACTGCGCGGCAATGGCCGGTAGCGCCGCGCCGCCGGCCGCCGTGAGCTGGCGCGCGATGGCGTCGGTGTCGATGAGTCGCGCGCCGAGGCGCTGCAGGATGGCGGCGGCGGTGCTCTTGCCGCTGGCCATGCCCCCGGTCAGACCGATGCGGCGCAGGGCCTTCAGGCCCATCCCAGCCAGCCCAGCACCCGCGCCTGGCCGGCAAAGAAGACCGCCAGGCCGGCGCCGGCCAGGAAGGGGCCGAACGGCACGAAGCGCCCTTCGCGCAAGGCGCCGGTGAGCTTCATGCCGATGCCGACGATGGCGCCGATGGCCGAGGCCGCCAGCACGATGGGCAGCAGCATGTTGGCGCCCAGCCAGGCGCCCAAGGCGGCGAGCAGCTTGAAGTCGCCGTAGCCCATGCCTTCCTTGCCGGTCGTGAGCTTGAACAACCAGTAGACCGACCACAGCGAAAGGTAGCCCCCGACCGCCCCCCAGAGGGCGCTGCTCAGCGGGATCGTCCAACCCAGCGTGGCGGCGATCAGCCCGGCCCAGAGCAGCGGCAGCGTCAGGTCGTCGGGCAGCAGGGTGGTGTCCCAGTCGATGGCCGAGGCGGCGAGCAGCACGGCCACGAAACCGCACCACAACAAGGCTTGCGGCTGCGGCCCCACCTGCCAGGCCACCAGGGCGAAGAGCAGGCCGGTCAGGCCTTCGATCAGCGGGTAGCGCGCCGAGATGCGCGTGCCGCAGGCCGAGCACTTGCCCTTCAAGCGCAGCCAGCCCAGCAGCGGCAGGTTCTCATGCCAGCGCAAGGAGTGGCCGCAGGCCGGGCAGGCGGAGCCGGGTTGGGCCAGGTTGTAGCGTGGCTGGGCCTCCACGTGATGCACCCAGGCCTCGGCCTCGCCGGCCAGGCGTTTGGCCACCTCGGGCTTGGCGCCCTGGCGCTTGAGACTCTCGGCATCCGCCAGTTGGTAGGCGCCGTCCAGCCCCCAGCGGCGCTCCAGCATGCGCGGCATGCGGTGCGCCACCACGTTCAGGAAGCTGCCCACGCTCAGACCCAGCACGCCCAGCACCCAGGGCGAGAACCAGAACTCAAAGTCCATCAGACGACCTGACCCAGCTTGAAGATCGGCAGGTACATGGAGACCACGATGCCGCCGATGATGGTGCCCAGGATGACGATGATGAAGGGCTCCATCAGGCTGGACAGCGCCTTCACCGCTTCATCGACCTCGTCCTCGAAGAACTCGGCCGCCTTGCCCAGCATGTGGTCGAGCGAGCCCGACTCCTCGCCGATCGAGGTCATCTGCAGCACCATGGTCGGAAAGATTCCGGTGCCCTGCATGGTGGTGGTCAGCGAAGAGCCGGTGGAGACCTCGCGCTGGATTTTTTCGGTCGCTTCGGCAAACACGGCATTACCGGAAGCACCGCCCACGCTGTCCAGCGCTTCCACCAGCGGCACGCCGGCGGCAAACATGGTGGACAGGGTGCGCGTCCAGCGCGCGATGGCCGACTTGTAGACCAGGTCGCCGAACACCGGCACTTTGAGCAGCAGCCGGTCCATGGTCTTCTGCATCTTCTCGGAGCGCTTCCAGGTCTGGAAGAAGGTGTAGAGCCCGCCGCCGAGCACGGAGAAGATCAGCCACCACCACTTCACGAAGAACTCGGACAGCCAGATCACTGCCATCGTGGGCGCGGGCAGGTCGGCGCCGAAGCTCTGGAACACGTCCTTGAAGGCCGGGATGACGAAGATCATGATGATCACCACCACCACGAAGGCCACCACCAGCACGGCGATCGGATAGGTCAGCGCCGACTTGATCTTGTTCTTGATGGCGACGGTTTTCTCTTGGTAGATCGCCAGTCGGTCGAGCAGCTGCTCCAAGATGCCGCCCGCCTCACCGGCCTCCACCAGGTTGCAGTACAACGCGTCGAAGTAGATCGGGTGCTTGCGGAAGGAGGCGCTGAGGGAGGTGCCGGTTTCCACGTCCTGGCGGATGTCGGTGAGCAGCTTGGTCAGGCGCGGGTTGGTGGCGCCGCGCGCCACGATGTCGAAGGCCTGAAGGAGCGGCACGCCGGCGCGCATCATGGTGGCCAGCTGGCGGGTGAAGACGGCGATGTCCTTCTGCGAGATCGCCTTGCCACCGCTGACGCGGCGCTTCTTGATCTTCTGCACCAGGATGCCCTGGCGGCGCAGCATGGCGCTGGCCATGGCCTCGCCGCCGGCACGCAACTCACCCCGCACCACCTTGCCGTTGCGATCCTTGCCCTCCCACTCGTAGACATGTTCGGGGGCGCCCTTGGTGCCGCGCTTGTCGGCCGGGATTGCGGTTGCCATTCAGTCGTCCCTCATTCGTTGGTGGCGGCCAGCACTTCTTCGAGTGAGGTCACGCCGATGCGCACCTTGTGCAGGCCGGAAGCGCGCAGGTCGCGCACACCCTCCAGCTGCGCCTGGCGGGCGATGTCCAGCGCCGTGCCGTTGCTCAGGATGATCTGCTGCGTGGCCTCGCTGATGGGCATCACCTGATAGATGCCGACGCGGCCCTTGTAGCCGTTGTTGCAGGCCGAGCAGCCCACCGCGCGGTAGGGGCGCCAGCTGCCGTCCAGATCCTCTTCCTTGTAGCCGGCCTTGATCAGCGCCTCGTGCGGGTAGTCGGCCGGCTGCTTGCATTGCTCGCACAGGCGCCGCGTCAGACGCTGCGCGGTGATGAGGATGACGGACGAGGCGATGTTGAAGGGCATCACGCCCATGTTCATCAGGCGCGTCAGCGTGGTCGGTGCGTCGTTGGTGTGCAGGGTCGAGAGCACCATGTGGCCGGTCTGTGCGGCCTTGATGGCGATGTCGGCTGTGTCCAGGTCGCGGATCTCGCCGACCATGATGACGTCCGGATCCTGGCGCAGAAAGCTCTTCAGCGCGGCGGCGAAGTTCAGGCCGGCCTTGTCGTTGACGTTGACCTGGTTGATGCCGGGCAGGTTGATTTCCGCCGGGTCTTCCACCGTCGAGATGTTCACGCCCGGCTGGTTGAGGATGTTCAGGCAGGTGTAGAGCGACACCGTTTTCCCGGAGCCCGTCGGACCGGTGACCAGCACCATCCCGTAAGGACGCTGCACGGCATTGAGCAGGCGTTCCTTCTCGACCTTCTCGTAGCCCAGGGCCTCGATGCCGAGCTTGGCCGAGGACGGGTCCAGGATACGGATGACGGCCTTCTCGCCGAACAGCGTGGGCAGGGTGGAGACGCGGAAGTCGATCGCCTTGGCGCCGAACTTCATCTTCATGCGGCCGTCCTGCGGGATGCGCTTCTCGGCGATGTCCAGGCGCGACAGCACCTTGATGCGCGAGATCAGCTTGTCCTTGATGGCCACCGGCGGCTGCGTGATCTCGCGCAACTCGCCGTCCACGCGGAAGCGCACCCGGTAGATGAACTCGTAGGGCTCGAAGTGCAGGTCGGAGGCGCGCATGTTGATGGCGTCGACGAGCATCTTCTGGAGGAAGCGCACGATCGGCGCGTCCTCCACCTCGGCCATCTCCTGGGCCTCTTCCTTCTTGTCGGTGTCTTCCTCGGCGATGTCGAAGTCGATGTCACCGCCGGCGATGCTCTCCAGCGCCTCGCTGGTGCCGGTGGCGGAACCGGCGAGCAGCTTGCTGAGCTTGTCGTGCTCGACCAGCACCCAGTCGGACTGCAGTTGGGTGGCGAACTTGATGCGCTCGACGACCTCCTGGTCGGTCGGGTCGGCCCCGCCCAGGATCAGCCGGTTGCCGCGTCGGCCCAGGGCCACCACGTGGTACTGATGGGCGAGCTTGGGGTCGAGCAGGTCGCGCGGCACGCGCTGCAGATCGACCGCGTTCAGGTCGACCAAGGGGATGGCCAGCACCTGCGAGAGGGTGTGCGCCAGATCAGACGGCGGCAGCGCGTTGGCGGCCACCGCGGCGGCCACGAAGCCGATCTTCTTTTCCTTGGCCTGACGCGCCAGATCCTCGGCCGCGCGGGCCGTCAAGCGGCCGGCGTTGACGAGCACCCGCGCCGCGCCACTCAGCGTGGTGCTGGCCTCCTGGATCTGGGGTTCAGCTTGCATGGATGAGGGCGGCGCACATGGCCGGGACTTTAATGCCCGGCATGCCCTGTCCTGCCCCTCACGAGGGCCGGTTGCTACAAGACGCTACCCGAGCAAACCCTGGAGGTACCAGATGGAGGGCGTGCGGCGGTTGCGAAACAGCCAGACCAGGCCGGCGCGGCCGTTGTAGGCCAGGTAGTAGTCGCGGCAGGTGGGGTGCTCGTCCCACCAGCCCGTCTCCACGCGCTGCGGACCGGCCAGCAGGGACAGCGCGCCCAGGTAGAAGGGCTGCCCGCGCAGCATGGCCAGGGCCTGCGGTGGGTTGAGCAGCCAGCTCGGCTGCGGCCACTGGCCGGGATCGGCGGGCCAGGGGGCGTCCTGGGGGCGGCGCGTCGCGGCCCAGGGCCGCCAGTCCTGCTGGCGCTCGGGGCGGTAATCGGCGCGCGGCTCGGCCTGGCGTACCTGCTCGGGCCCAAGGCGCACCGCCAGGCGGGCGAGCAGTTGGTCCAGGCTCTCCGCGTGCTCGCTGCGCCCCTCCGCCGAGGCCAGCAGGCTGCCGCTGGCCTCCTGCAGCGGCTCGGCGTGCTCGATGCGCAGCCACAGGTCGCTGACCGGCGCCTGCAGCACCAGGCGTTGCAGGTGCTCGGTGAGCAGGCGCTGCCAGACACGCAGCTCGCGGTGCGGCGCGTGCGCGGCCAGGCGCAGTTCGCCGCCGGGGCCGATGTCGCGGGCACGCATGGCGTCGTGCTGCCAGCCGAAC
>JAFLDE010000152.1 GCA_017302655.1 Burkholderiales bacterium | reverse complement strand
GCTGGGGCGCGGGCGGGGGCGTCCCGCGCGGCTGCGCGGCGGCCGGCCAGGGCGGCCCGACCAGCGCGATCAGCGCGATCAGCGCGATCGACACGCGTAGCGGAGTCTTCAGGAAAGCAAGCATGGCAAGGGGGGACGCGATGGCGCTGGGCCTGGATGATGCCCGAGCCTTCGCACGACGCGCCGAACTCAAGGAAACAAGGCGGCCGCGTTGTCCCAGGCGATGCGCCGCGCCGTGCCGGGTGGCAACTCCCCCAGCCATTGGCGGTAGGCCTGCATCAGCGCTTCGTAGTGCTGCCAGCGCGCGTTCACCCAGGTATCCGAGCCGATCAGGAAGCGGTCAGGGAATTCCTGCAGCAACGCACGCCAGGCGGCGCTCAAGCGGCCGTCGGACTCGGTGAGACCCGGGCGGTAGGAGAGTTCGCCCATCAGGGTCGGATGGCGGCGCAGCAGCTCGCGCACGCGCTCGACCGGCACGCCACCGATGCCGGTGTGGGCCCAGATCAAGCGCAGCTTGGGCGCATGGGCCAAGAGCTTTTCGACGGCAACGTCGTCGCAGTGGGCGAGCACCACCAGGCCCTTCGCGTCAGCCAACTGCACCAGCTCGCGGGCCACCGCACCGTCGGCGTTCGCGCTGTCGTACAGGTGGAACTCGCCCAGGCCGCGGTAGGGTCCCGCTGCCGTGCCGGCCGCCAGCTCGGCGCGCACCATGGCCGCGATCTCGGGGTTCTCGAACCAGTTGGCGTAGTCGGCCCGGTTCCGATACAGGCGGATGAAGGGCACGACGCGGGGCGCGCCCTTCGCCGCTCCCAGCGCCTTCGTGCCTTCATTCGGCCGGCTGTTCGCCAACACGGCCTGCACGCCGGCGGCCTTGAAGCGGGGCAGCACATCGCTCAAGGGATGCGGTCCTTCGAAGGCTTCGTCGTTGTAGTGCAGATGGGCGTCGAACAAAGGTCCGTCGTAGGGCGCGGCGCGCGCGCCAGCGAGCAGACCCACGGCCACCAGAAGGGCGACAAGCCCGTGCCTCATGCGGGTTGCTTGCGCAGCAAGCCCAGGGTGGCAGCGGGCGGGGCATCGGGCCAGCCCTGCACCTGCAAGGCCTGCAGCGCACGCGCCCAGTCCAGTGTCTCGGCCAATCCAGGCCGGTGTTCCAGCAGCGGGTCCTGGCGCAGTTGCTGCACATGCTCGACGACCTGGGCCGCGAGGCGTTCGCTCAGGCCGGGCAGATGCAGGCGCAGGATGGCCTGCTCTTGCGTCGCCGTGGGCTGCTCCAGCCAGTGGTAGAGGCAGCGGCGGCGCAGGGCATCCGACAACTCGCGGCTGCGGTTGCTGGTCAGCAGCACCAGCGGCGCGCCCTGAGGCGCCTGCAGGGTGCCCAGCTCGGGGATGCTGAGCTGCCACTCGCCGAGCAGCTCCAGCAGGAAGGCCTCGAAGGGCGGGTCGGCGCGGTCGATCTCGTCGATCAGCAGCACCGCATCGCGACCGGCTTCCAGAGCCTGCAGCAGCGGCCGGGGCGAGAGGAACTCGCGCGTGAACAGGCGCTCGGCCAGCGCGGCGCGCTCCTGCTCGGGCGCCGCCTGCAGCGCCACCAGCTGACGGGCATGCTGCCAGTCGCACACCGCCTGCGCAAACTCGATCCCTTCGAAGCACTGCAGGCGGATCAGTCGGCGGCCCAGGGCCTGGGCCAGGGCCTTGGCCAGCGCGGTCTTGCCGCAGCCCGGCGGGCCCTCGAGCAGCAGCGGCTTGTCGAGCCGCAGCGCCAGCCAGGCCGCAGTGGCCAGGTCTTGGCCGGCCAGGTAGTTCGCCGCTTGCAGCTTCAGCTGGAGGTCATCAGGCGCCATTGGGATTGAGGATACTCACTCCATGAAACGCCTTGTCCTGCTGTCGCTCGCCGGCCTGCTGCTCAACGCTGGCGCCGAACCGATGAAGCCCGGCCTGTGGGAGTTGCGCATGGCCTACTCGGCCGACGGCGGCAAGACCTGGCCGGCCCCCGAGGCGCCGCGCCTGGAATGCCTGCTGCCCGAGCAGGTTCAGCGCCACAACAGCCATGTGCGGCGCAGCCTGCAGCACTTCGGTTGCCGGCTTTCGAAGCTGCAGGCGGTGGAGGGCAAGGGCGACGGGCAGGCCATGTGCTGGCCCCAGGGCCAGCCCCGCGAACTCGCCTTGCGCAGCCAGCTCAGTGCCGAGCGCCTGCAGATCGATCTGCAGACGCCGGCCGGATCCGGTGGCGCCCCGCTGCACGCCCGCTTGAACGGCCAACGGGCCCGCGACTGCACGGCGCAGGAGGCGCGCATCACCAGCACCCGGCTCACGCTCGAGGCGGACGACGCCAGCGGCGGGGCCTACTGAATCGCCGCCACCGCGCGTGCGCACAGTTCAGGAATGAGCGCGGCGCGGTAGGCCGCGCTGCCGTGCAGGTCGCTCATCAGCATCGAATCGTCCACCTTCACGCTGCGCGCCGCCGCCGGGCTCCAGTTGGCCATCAGCGCGGTCTCCAAGCCATGGGCTCGGAACGCGCAGGGTGCGGCGCCGGTCACGCCCACGCGCACACCCTGGCTGCTCCGACTGACGAACACGCCCACCAGCGAGAAGCGTGAGGCCGGCTGGCGGAACTTCTGCCAGGCCGACAGCCGCGCCACCGGAAAGCTGACGCGCTCGATCACCTCTCCCGCGTCGAGCGCCGTGGTGTAGAGGCCGACAAAGAAGTCGTCGGCCGCGATGGCGCGGCGGTTGGTGTGCACGGTGGCCCCGAGGCCGAGCAGACCGGCGGGGTAGCAGGCGGCAGGGTCGGCGTTGGCGATCGATCCCCCGAGGGTGCCCATGTGGCGCACCTGGCGGTCGCCGATCTGCGCGGCCAGCATGGCCAAGCCCGGCAGCAGACCCTGCACGTCGCGGTTGGTCGACACTTGGTCATGCCGGCACATCGCGCCGATGTGCACGATGGCCTCGTTCTCGACCCAGATGCGGTCCAAGCCCAGGCCGCGCAGGTCGATCAACTGCGTGGGCTGTGAAAGACCCAGTCGCATCGAAGGCAGCAGGCTCTGCCCGCCGGCGAGGAATCGCGCGTCAGGGTCGGCCTTGGCTGCACTGCTGGCCTGTGCGACGGACTCGGCAAGGGTGTAGTCGGCCATCTCAAGCTCCTTGTGCGGCCGCTGCGGCCCGAGCGGCCTGTGCGGCCTGCCAAACGGTGTGTGGGGAAGCGGGCATGGGCAGGTCCTGGACGCCCAGTGCGTCGCAAATGGCGTTGATGAGCGCCGCCGGCGAGCCGATGGCGCCGGCCTCGCCGCAGCCCTTCACGCCCAGCGGGTTGTGCGTGCAGGGGGTGCCCTTGGCGGTCTTGACGACGAAGGAAGGCAGGTCGTCGGCGCGCGGCATGGCGTAGTCGAGGTAGCTGCCGGTCAGCAGCTGACCGGAGTGCGGGTCGTACACACCATGCTCCAGCAGGGCCTGGCCCAGGCCCTGGGCAATGCCGCCATGCACCTGGCCCTCGACGATCATCGGATTCACGACGTTGCCGAAGTCGTCCACCGCGCTGAAGCGCTCGACCTTCACGACCCCCGTGGCTGGGTCCACCTCGACCTCGCAGACATAGCTGCCGGCCGGGTAGGTGAAGTTGGTGGGGTCATAGAAAGCGTTCTCGTTGAGGCCGGGTTCCAGCTTGTCCAGCGGGTAGTGGTGCGGCACGTAGGCCGCCAGCGACACCTCGGCAAAGGCCTTGGCCTTGTCGGTGCCGGCCACCTTGAACTGCCCGCCCTCGAAGACGATGGACTCCTCGGCGGCTTCGAGCAGATGGGCGGCGATCTTCTTGCCCTTGGCGACGACCTTGTCGAGCGCCTTCACGATGGCCGCACCGCCCACCGCGAGCGAGCGGCTGCCGTAGGTGCCCATGCCGAAGGGCACGCGGCCGGTGTCGCCGTGCACGATGTCCACGTCGTCGAGCGCCAGCCCCAAGCGGTCTGCCACGACCTGCGCAAAGGTGGTCTCGTGACCCTGCCCGTGGCTGTGCGAGCCGGTGAACACGGTGACCTTGCCGGTGGGGTGCACGCGCACCTCGCCGGCCTCGAACAGCCCGGCGCGCGCACCCAGGGCACCGGCGATGTTGCTCGGCGCCAGGCCGCAGGCCTCGATGTAGCAGGAGTAGCCGATGCCGCGCTTGAGTCCGCGCGACTCGCTCACCGCCTTGCGCGCCGCGTAGCCTGGCAGGTCGGCCAGCTCCAGCGCCTGGTCCAGCGTGGCCTCGTAGTCGCCGATGTCGTAGGTCAGCCCCACCGGCGTGCTGTATGGGAACTGGCGGATGAAGTTGCGCCGGCGGATCTCGGCGGGGTCGATCTTCATTTCGTGCGCGGCGGTCTCCACCAGGCGTTCCACCACATAGGTGGCCTCGGGCCGGCCGGCGCCTCGGTAGGCGTCCACCGGCGCGGTGCTGGTGAACACGCCGGTCACCTCGCAGTGGATCTTTGGCGTGGCGTACTGGCCGGCCAGCAGCGTGGCGTAGAGGATGGTGGGCACGCAGCTGGCGAAGGTGGACAGGTAGGCGCCCAGATTGGCCGTGGTCTTCACGCGCATGGCGAGGAAGCGGCCGTTGGCATCCAGCGCCAGCTCGGCCGTGGTCACGTGGTCGCGGCCATGGGCATCCGACAGGAAGGACTCGCTGCGCTCGGCCGTCCACTTCACCGGCCGACCGACCAGCTTGCTGGCCTGCACCAGCGCGGTCTCCTCGCTGTACAGAAAGATCTTGCTGCCGAAGCCGCCGCCCACATCGGGCGCGATGACGCGCATCTTGTGCTCGGGAATGCCGAGCACGAAGGCGCACATCAGGAGGCGCTCCACATGCGGGTTCTGGTTCGCCACGTAGAGCGTGTGGCTGTCGCTGGCCGGGTCGTAACTGGCGTTGGCGGCCCGCGGCTCGATGGCGTTGGGAATGAGGCGGTTGTTGCGGAAGCTCAGGCGCGTGACATGCGCCGCCTGCGCAAAGGCCGCCGTGGTGCCGGCGTCGTCGCCGATCGCCCAGGTGTAGCAGCGGTTGTCGGGTGCCACCTCATGGAGGCTGCTGGCATGGCCGAGCGCGGTGGCGGTGTCGGCCACCGCCGGCAATTCCTCGTACTCGACGTCCAGCGCCGCCGCACCGGCCTTGGCCGCAGCCAGGGTGTGCCCCACCACCAGCGCCACCGGCTCGCCCACATGGCGCACCTTGCCCTCGGCCAGGATCGGGTGCTTGGGTTCGCGCATCGGCGTGCCGTCCGTGCTGGTGATCAGCCAACCACAGGGCAGTCCGCCGAAGGCGGCGAAGTCGGCGGCGGTGAGCACTCGCAGCACGCCGGGCAGTTCGGCGGCGGCGCGGCTGTCGATTTTGAGCAGGCGGGCGTGCGCATGCGGGCTGCGCACGAACACGCCGTAGGCCTGGCGCGGGAGCGTGATGTCGTCGGTGTACTGGCCGCGGCCCGTGAGGAAGCGCGCGTCCTCGCGGCGCGTGATGGCTTGTCCGATGAAGTTGCCCATCGCCTTACCCCTTCATGGCCGCAGCGCCCTGCTGCACCGCGCGCACGATGTTCTGGTAGCCGGTGCAGCGGCAGAAGTTGCCGTCGAGCCCATTGCGAATGTCGGCCTCGCTCTCGCAGGGGTGGTTCTGCACCAGGTCGATGGCGGACAACACCATGCCCGGCGTGCAGAAGCCGCATTGCAGGCCGTGGCAGTCCTTGAAGGCCTGCTGCATGACGTGCAGCGAGCCATCCGGCGGGCCCAGGCCCTCGATGGTGGTGACCTCGGCCCCCTGCATCTGCAGCGCCAGCACATTGCAGCTCTTCACCGCATGGCCGTTGATGAGCACCGTGCAGGCCCCGCATTGGCCGGTGTCGCAGCCCACATGGGTGCCGGTGAGGCCCAGGTCCTGCCGTAGCACCTCGACGAGCAGCCGGTCCGGCGGCACCTGCAGGCTCTCAGCCTGTCCGTTGACGTTCAGGGAAAGGCTCGGCATCGCGGTCTCCAAGGTCGGCGGGGGACGGGCATCGTCGCGCGCAGGGCGCGCCTGCCCATCGGGCCTTTCCCTCAGCACCCAGGCTGGCGCTTGCGCGCCAAGCCTTGCTGACTCAGCTGCGTGGCCGCAGCTGAGTCAGCACCGCCACACGCGCCAGGAGCTCGCGGTCATTCCACGGCTTCTTGAAGATGCCGAAGAGGCCCTTGGCGTCCTGCACTTTGGCCTGCAGGGCCTCGTGGCCGGTGATGGCGATGATGGGCATGCTTTCGGTGCGCAGGTCGTTGCTGACATGGCCGATCAGCTCGAAGCCATCCATCTCGGGCATTTCGAGGTCGGTGATCATGACCGCGAACCAGTGCTGGTTGACCAGCTCCAGCGCCTCGGCGCCGTGGCGCGCCAGGGTCACCGAATAACCAGCGCCGGCAAGCAGCTTGGACAGTTTGGCGCGCACCACCGCCGAGTCGTCCACCACAAGCAGCGGCGTGCCAGCGGCGGGTGCGGCCGGTAAGGCGGCCGGCGGCGGCGCCGTTTCCGGCA
>JAFLDE010000151.1 GCA_017302655.1 Burkholderiales bacterium | reverse complement strand
CGCGCCAGGCTGGGCCGGGCCAGCGCCACGCCCTGGCCGGCCACGGCAGCTTCCAGGGTGAGACCGAGATCGAAGAAGCGCGGGCCCTCGGTCGGCTCCGGTCCGGGCCGACCGGCCGCCGCGAACCAAGGCGCCCAGGGCTCCAGCGGCGTGCGCAGGAGCGGCCAATGGGCGAGATCCGCCGGGCTGGCCAGTGGCGGTCCAGCGAGGTCTGGCGACGCCACGGGGGTGACTACGTCGTCCATCAGGGTCAACGCACCCCGATGCCTCAGATGGGCCAACTCGCCATGCACGATTCGCAGGTCGGCGACCGCCAGCAAGTCCGGCTCGGCGCCCGGCACCGAAACGGCCAGATCCAGATCGAGCCGCGGGTGCTGCGCGAGGAATTCCGGCAGCAGCGGCACCAGCACCTGGCGTGCGAAGGTGGGCGGCGCCAGCACGCGCAAGCGGGCACGCGGGGTGGGCTCGCGGCGGTGCTGCGGCATCGCCTGCAACTGGTCCAGCACCGCGCGCACAGGCTCCAGGTAGTCGCGGCCCTCGGGGCTGAGCAGCAAGGCCTTGCCGGTGCGCTGCAGCAGCAACAGGCCGAGCTGATCCTCCAGCGCCGCCACCCGCTTGCTCACCGCGCTGGCGGTGACGGCCAGTTCCTCGGCGGCGCGCTCGAAGGTGCCGAGCCTCGCCGCGGCTTCCAAGGCACGCAGCGCATCGATGGAGGGCAGGCGCACGGGAGCAGGCATGGCAGCCAGTCTATGCATCCCTTGCGGCAACATGCCGGCCATGCCCGAAGTTATCACTTGCGTGGAGGACCTGCGCCAGCTGGCGAGGCGCCGCGTGCCCCGGATGTTCTACGACTACGTGGACGCCGGCTCGTGGACCGAGAGCACCTACCGTGCGAACGAGGCGGACTTCGCCGCACTGAAGCTGCGCCAGCGCGTGGCCGTGGACCTCGCCAACCGCAGCACCGCCGCCACCTTGCTCGGCGTACCGGTCCGCATGCCGGTGGCGCTGGCACCCACCGGGCTGACCGGCATGGTGCACGCCGACGGCGAGATGCTCGCGGCGCGCTCGGCAGAGCGCTTCGGCGTGCCCTTCGTGCTGTCGACCATGAGCATCTGCTCCATCGAGGACGTGCGCGCGGTGACCACGAAACCCTTCTGGTTCCAGCTCTACGTGCTGAAGGATCGCGCCTTCGTGGAGTCCCTCATCGACCGCGCCAAAAGCGCGGGCTGCGGCGCGCTGGTGGTGACCCTGGACCTGCAATTGCTCGGCCAGCGCCACAAGGACCTGAAGAACGGGCTGACCACCCCTCCCAAGCCCACGCTGGCCAACTTGCTGGATCTGATGACCAAGCTGCGCTGGGGCCTCTCGATGCTCGGCACCTCGCGACGCCAGTTCGGCAACATCGTCGGCCACGCCAAGGGCGTGACCAGCCAGAGCAGTTTTGCCAGTTGGCGCCAGCAGCAGTTCGACCCGACGCTGACCTGGGCCGACCTGGAGTGGATCAAGAAGCGCTGGGGCGGCAAGCTGATCCTCAAGGGCATCCTGGACGAAGAGGACGCGCGCCTGGCGGTGAACAGCGGCGCCGACGCCCTGGTCGTCAGCAACCACGGTGGTCGCCAGCTGGACGGCGCCGAGAGCAGCATCGCCGCGCTGCCGCGCATCGCCGAGGCGGTGGGCCGCCACATCGAGGTGCACATGGACGGCGGGGTGCGCAGCGGCCAGGACGTGCTGAAGGCCTGGGCGCTGGGCGCGCGCGGCTGCTACATCGGCCGCGCCTATCTCTACGGCCTGGGCGCCCTGGGTGAAGCCGGCGTCACCCGGTGCCTGGAGATTCTCCACAAGGAGCTGGACCTCACCATGGCCTTCTGCGGCAAGACCAGGCTGGCCGATGTGGACGCCAGCGTGCTCGCGCCTCAGGCGCGCAGGTAGAGGCCAGGCTGGCGCGACGCCAGCACCGGCCCGCTGCCGAGCAAGTCCTGCCAAGCGTCCCAGCCGCCCTCGCCCAGCCATTCCTGCGCCACATGACGCGGCGCGTGTGCGCCGTTGAGCACCAGCAACGCGCTGCCATCGCGCGCGCGCCACACCAGGCTCTGGGCGCCTGCGTGCAGGGTCTCCCAGCCTCCGCCGGCGGCCGCGGCACGGCGCAGGCGCAGCGCCGCCCGCACCACCGGGTGCGCGCGGTGTTCCAACCAGACATGGGGCACGCCGTCCAGGCGCGCGGTCGTGAAGGCGTGGGCAAGGTCCAGGCCATCCACCGGCAACTCGAAACCCTGGTACTGCGCCAGCTCGATGTCGTGGTTGGTCACGAAGACCACCGCATCGCCGGCCCAGGCGTCCAGCGGCTCCCAGCCCCGCTCGCCCTTCAAGGTCTCGCCCAGCGCGCGGTGCAGTTCGAAATCCATCAGCGGCAGGCGCGCGCGGAAGTCGGCCAACGCGGCGTCGTGACCCGGCTGCCAGATGTACTCGCCGAACATTAGCAGCCCGGGGTCGAGACCTTCCAGCACGGCGTCGAAGAACTCGGGCTCCATGTGCTTGACGGCGTCGAAGCGAAAACCGCGCACGCCGCAGTCCAGCAGCAGCTCCAGGTGCCGGCGCGCCTCGGCGCGCACGTGCGGGTGATCGGTCCTCAGGTCCGGCAGGCCGGCCAGCCAGCCCTCGCGGATGGAGCGCAGGTCGCTGTAGTCGATCGGCACGCGCGGCCGGAAGTGTTCCGGCCCGAAGTGAGGGTAGCGCAGATGTGAGGCGTAGCCGTCGCCGCTGGCCATGTGGTTGAACACCACGTCGCCGATCACCCGCAGCCCGAGCCGGGTGGCCTGCGCACACAGCGCACGCAAGTCTGCCTCGCTGCCCAACGGGCCTTCGATGCGGCGGTGGTCCACCGGCTGGTAGCGCGCCCACCAATCCGCGCGCGGCAGGCTCAACTGGGCCGGCGAGATCTGGATCGCCGTGTAACCGGCGGCGGCGAGTTGCGGCAACTCGGCGGCACAGCGCGCGAACGGCCAGTCGAACAAATGGACCAGCGCGTCGGCGGCCAAGGGGTGAGAGGGCATCGAGCGATTGTTGGTTGGTAACCGGAGGTACCGCTCGCCGCCCCTCACGACTTCAGCGCGGCAAGACCTTCACAGGCTGCCGGCAACGGACACAGCGTGCACAAGCCCTCGGGTTTTCGAGGGGAGCTTGGACCCACTTCCTCCTTCGGAATAGGGAGCCTTCCGGGTATTTGCAACCAAATGTCTTGGCATGATTCCTGTCCACGATCCGATGCACCTGGACCTCTCATGCACGACCGCCTTTCCGTTTCGTCCGTTCTGATGTCGCTCGCGCTGCTGGCCGGCCTCTCGGCTTGTGCGACACCGCCCATGGCCGAATCGCGGCCCAGCGCACCCGCTTCGACCGACGCCCCTGGCGCAGTGAGCGTGCGCCAGGTGGTGACTTTTGTGGACCTGGACGTCTTCGACGACCAGATGAAGCGAGCCCTTTCGGGCAAGTCCACCGAAGTGGCGATCGAGTTCCCCGCGCCGATGTCGCCCAACGCCATTTCGCCACGCCTGGGTCGCTGGCTGAACACCCTGCAGGAACAGGGCGGGCAGCTGCAGATCACCGGCGAAGGCCGCACCCGGAGCCTGAGCATCATCGCCACGCTGGCTCAGGCCATCTACGCGGGCTGGCAGGAGATGCGCATGCGCTCCCTGGTAGCCGGCATGGATGCCGAGATGGCCATCCAGGGCGGTTCGATCCAATCGCTGACGCTGAAGCGCCGGCCTTGAACGGCAGGAGCGCAGATCGCTCCTCCACCGCACGTCCCTGTCTCTCACCCGACTCGTCGAGGAACCTTCATGACGCCCTGCGGCACTTCGCGACGGCTTCACCCGCTTCGGCACCTGCGCCTGCTGGCATGCGTGCTGACCTTGCAAGGCCTCCCGCACACCGTGCAGGCCCAAGCCCCCACGGCCCCAGCGGCCCGTCCGTTGAGCGTGGAGGTGCAGGGCTATGAGGTGGAGGGCAACACCTTGCTGCCAGCCGCGCAGATCCAGGCGCGCCTGAGCGGGTTGACCGGCGCCCGCACGATGGTGCAACTGCGTGATGCGGCCGCCGCCGTGCAGGAGCTCTACCGCCGCGCCGGCTACGGCGGTGTGGTGGCCTTCCTGCCCGAACAGAACCTGCAGAGCGGGCGCGTGAAGATCCGCATCGTGGAAGGTCGCCTGCAGCGCATCGAAGTCACCGGCAACCAGCACTTCAGCCGCGACAACGTGCAGGGCGGCCTGCCGGCCTTGCGCGTCGGCGAGACCCCGGAGGTCCGCCGCATCGATGCGCAAATTCAAATGATCAACGAGAACCCGGCCAAGCAGGTGCAGGTGCTGCTGCAGCCGGGCAGCGACCCCGCCAGCATCGCCGCCAAGGTCACGGTGAACGAAGGACCCATCCGCCGCGGCCACCTGCGCCTGGACAACACCGGCGGTGACCGCACCGGGCGCTACCGCCTGGCCGGCGGCTGGCAGCACGCCGACCTCACCGGCCGCGACGACGTGCTGAACCTGGAAGCCGCTTCCTCGCCCGGCCACTGGAAGGCAGTGCGCGTCGTGAGCGCCGGCTACCGGCTGCCCTTCTATGACCAAGCCATGGTGCTGGACGGCTACGCACTGTGGTCCGACGTGGACGGCGGCACCACCCAGACCGCCGCGGGGGACCTGGCCTTCTCCGGCAAGGGGCGCGTGGCCGGCCTGCGCCTGAGCCGATACCTGCAGCGGCGGGGCAACGTCGACCAACGCTTCCAACTGGGCTTCGACCACCGCGACTATCTGAACGACTGCGCGATCGCCGGCCTGCCCGCCGGCGCTTGCGGATCGGCCGGCGTGAGCGTGCGTGTCCAGCCGCTGATGGCCGGCTACACCTTGCAGGCGGCGGGCCGCGAGCGCGTGGCCTTCAACGCGCAACTCGTGTTCAACCCCGGCTGGGGCGGTCAACGCGCGAGCGCGGCCGATTTCGACAGCGTGCGCTCTGGCGCCAAGCCCCGCTATGCCGTGGTGCGCATGACCGGCAGCTTCCGCGCGCCCCTGGAGGAACTGGGTCACCTGGAGCTGCGTGGCAGCCTGCAATGGGCCAACCGGCCGCTGATTCCGGGCGAGGCTTTCGGGCTGGGCGGCGCCTACAGCCTGCGCGGCTTCGAAGAGCGTGAGCTGATTGGCGACGGCGGTCTGCTGCTGGGCGCCGAGGCGGTCTCGCGCAACCTGCTCGACGGCCTCGGTAGCGGCGAAGGCGCTCCGCGCACGCGGCTGCAGCTGCTGGCCTTCATCGAAGGCGGCTTCTTGCGCAACCGCGATGCGGCGCCCTGCCAGATCGGCCAGCGCAGCTGCCGCATGGGTGCTGTGGGCGTGGGCCTGCGTGCCGCGCACGAGGACACCACGCTGCGCCTGGACCTGGGCCGCGCCATGAGCGAAGGCCCGCAGACGCGCAAGGGCGACCTGAAGGCGCACCTGCTGCTCACGCAAAGCCTGTGAACCGCGCGTCCGCCCTGCCCCCGCCTCACCCTGTGTCCGTCCCGAACACCGATGGCCCCCAGGCCCGCCTCGACGGTCCTGCCTCCGGAGAAATCGCCATGCACCGCACCGCCTCCGTTTCTCGCCGCCTGCTTCGCACCCCGCTGCATCCCTTGAGCCTCGGTCTGCTGGCCCTGGGCTTGCTGAGCCTGCCAGGCTTGCAGCCAGCCGCTCGCGCCGCCCTCCCCGCCCAGGCTTTGCCCAGCGGCGCGCAAGCCGTGCACGGCCAGGTCAGCGTGCAGACCCAGGGCGCGCAGATGACCGTGCGCAACAGTCCGGGGTCGGTCATCCACTGGCAAAACTTTTCCATCGGACGTGACGCCAGCGTTTACTTCGACCAGGCCAGCAGCAGCTCCAAGGTGCTCAACCGCGTGCTCGGCCAGGATCCCTCGCAGATCCTCGGCCAGCTCGGCTCCAACGGTCAGGTCTGGTTGCTCAACCCGAACGGCGTGCTCTTCGGCCGCGACGCGCGCGTCGATGTGGCTTCCTTGGTCACCTCCACCCTGCACATCACCGACGCCGACTTCCTCGCCGGCCGGCTGCGCTTCACGGCGACTGAGGGTGAGACCCCGTCCCTGCTGCGCAACGAAGGGGCACTGCGCAGCAGCCTGGGCGGCCAAGTCATCCTGGTCGGCGGGCAGGTGGAGAACGAAGGTCGCATCGAGGCCCCCGGCGGTCAGGTGGCCCTGGCCGCCGGCCGCTCGGTGGAACTGGTGGACACCGGCGCGCCGCACCTCAGCGTGCGCGTGGAGGTGCCGGCGGGCGAGGCACTCAACCTCGGCTTGCTGGCGGCCGACGGCGGCCGCATCGATGTGCACGCCGCCAGCGTGAATCAACAGGGCATCGTGCGCGCCGACCGCCTGGAGACCGACGCGCTCGGCCAGGTGCATCTGCGCGCCAGCCAGCAGCTCACGCTCGGCACCGGCAGCCAGACGCGCGCCGCCGGCGGCAGCCTGCATCTCGAAACCACCGGCGGCAGCGCGCTGCTGGCCGGCGAGATCGACGCCAGCAGCGCCGAAGGCCGCGGCGGCGAGGTGC
>JAFLDE010000150.1 GCA_017302655.1 Burkholderiales bacterium | reverse complement strand
CCGCCCGACCCTGTGAGCGCCACGCAACTGCGCGCGGCCTTGAAGCGCCACGAAGACATCACGCCGCTGGTCGGCACCGCAGTGGCGGGCTACATTGCCCAACACTCTCTCTATGGAGCATGAACCTACATGGACATCCGCAAGCTGCAACGCGCCATCGTCGACGGTCTGGAAGACGTCAAGGCCCAGAACATCCAGGTCTTCAACACCGAGCACCTGAGCCCCTTGTTCGAGCGCGTCATCGTGGCCAGCGGCACCAGCAATCGCCAGACCCGTGCACTGGCCAGCAGCGTGCGCGAGTCGGTGAAGAAGGCCGGCCTGGACGTGCTGCGCACGGAGGGTGAGGACAACGGCGAATGGATCATCGTGGACTGCGGCGCGGCCGTCGTGCACGTGATGCAGCCGCAGATCCGCGAGTACTACCACCTCGAGGAAATCTGGGGCGAGAAGGCGGTGCGCCTGAAGGCCGGCGCCCCGCGGGGCCTGCCCAAGGCCAGCGAGCCTGCTGCGGCCAAGAGCAGGCCGAACGCCTCGAGCGCCGGACGCGCACGGCGAAGCGGCAGCGCCGCCGAAGCCTTGAAGAACGAGCCGGTGGCCGAACGCCCGAACCGCAACGCGCGCATCGCCGCAGCGAAGGGGGAGGGGGCCGCCAAGGCCCCGCCGAAGAAGCGCGTGGGCAGCGCCAGCCCCGCTCGTGCTGCCCAGGCCGCAGCGGAGCCCCGCAGCAAGCCCGCAGCGCGCAAGCCCAGCGCCACGGTGAAGCCCGCCGCCAAGGCCGCGCCGGCCAAGAAGGCGGCCCCAGCCAAGAAGGCGGCGCCGGTGAAGCGGGCTGCGCCAGTGGCCAAACCGGCACCGGCGGCCAAGAAGGCAGCGCCTGCGAAGAAGGCTGCGCCCGGCACCAAGCCTGCCGCGAAGAAGAGCACCGTGGCCGTGAAGGCGGCGCCGAAGAAGCCGGCGCCCAAGAAGAAGGCCTGATGCAGTTGCTGCTGCTGGCCATCGGCCAGCGCCTGCCCGTCTGGGCGGACGACGCGACGGCGGAGTTCGTCAAGCGCTTCCCGCCCGACCTGCCGCTGCGCCTGAAGACGCTCAAGGCCGAACCGCGCACCAGCGGCAAGACGCCCGAGCAGATGATGGCCGCCGAGGCGGCACGGCTGCTGGAGGCCACGCCACGCGGTGCCCGCCGGGTGGTGCTGGACGAGCGCGGCGAGCGCCAGACCACGCTGCAACTGGCCGAGCGCCTGCGCCGGTGGCAACTCGACGGCCGCGACGTGGTGCTCTACATGGGCGGGCCTGACGGCCTCTCCAGCGACATGAAGCAGGGCGCCGAGGAGAAGCTGCGCCTGTCTGACCTCACGCTGCCGCATGCGCTGGCGCGCGTGCTGTTGGTCGAGGCCCTGTACCGGGCGTGGTCGGTCAACGCCGGTCACCCCTACCACCGCGAGTAGGGCGGCGCTGGGTTGCCGGGCTACTGACCCTTGCTCAGGCGCCGCATGCGTTCGCTGGGCGTCACGATGTCGGTGAGGCGGATGCCGAACTTGTCGTTCACCACCACCACCTCGCCCTGGGCGATCAGATAGCCGTTCACCAGCACGTCCATCGGCTCGCCGGCCAGGGCATCCAGTTCCACCACCGAGCCCTGCGCCAGTTGCAGGATGTTCTTGATGGGGATGCGCGTACGGCCGAGTTCCACCGTGAGCTGGACGGGGATGTCCAGGATCATGTTGATGTCGTTGGCCGTGCTGGGCAGCGACGTGGGCGCGAAACTGCTGAACGAGGCCGGGGCGACTTGTTCGGGCCGGACCTCGGTGGCCGGCGCGTCAAAGAGATCATCGGCCGGCTGCGCAGCGGCCCCGCTCTCGGCCAACGCAGCCGCCCACTCGGCGGCCAGCGCGTCCTGGTCTTCGCCGCCGGCGGCAGCGTTCGGATCGTCAGGTGTCATGGCGTGCTCCCAGCCAGGTCTGGTTGGTTCCGGTCAGCATCTCGTCGATCTTGATGGCGTAGCGCTTGTTGCTGGTGCCGTAGTGGCAGTTGAAGACCGGCACGCCATCCACCTTGGCTTGGATGAGCGGGAGCAGGTCGAGCTCGATGAAGTCGCCGGGCTGGAATGCGAGCAACTGTTCGATGGTGGCCGGGGCGGTGCCCAACTCGGCCACTAGTTCGACCTCGGCAGCCTGGATCTGGTTCTTCAGCAGGTTCACCCAGCGCCGGTCTGGCTCGCTGCTGTCGCCCTGCGTGGTGCTGTACAGCACGTCGCGGATGGGCTCCAGCGTGGAGTAGGGGATGCAGAAGTAAATGGTGCCGGTGGTCTCGCCCACCTCCAGGGTGAAGCTGCTGCTGACGACGATCTCGCTGGGCGTGGCGATGGTCGCGAACTGTGGCTGCATCTCGCTGCGCACATACTCCAACTCCAGCGGGTAGATGCCCTTCCAGGCCTTGTGGTACTCGGTGCAGATGACCTCCACCAAGCGCAGGATCACCCGCTGCTCGGTGGGCGAGAAGTCGCGACCCTCGATGCGCGCGTGGAACTTCCCGAGGCCGCCGAACAATGCGTCGATGACGGCGAACACCAGGGTCGGGTCGCAGACGATCAGCCCGCTGCCGCGCAGCGGCTTGACGGCCATGATGTTGAAGTTGGTAGGCACCACGATCTCGCGCAGGAAGTGCGAGTACTTCTGCACCTTGATGCCGCCGATGGCCACTTCGGGGCTCTTGCGGATGAAGTTGAACAGCCCGACGCGGATGTTGCGCGCGAAACGCTCGTTGATGATTTCCATCGTGGGCATGCGCCCACGCACGATGCGTTCCTGGCTCGCGAGGTTGTACTCGCGAATGCCACCTTCCTGAACCTCTTCCTGTTCAAGCTTCTGGCTCTCGCCGGTGATGCCCTGCAGCAGTGCATCAACTTCATCTTGCGAAAGGATTTGCTGGTTCATGCATCAGCTCCCGACGCGGGCACAAAGGCGGCGACTGCTCGCACCTTTGACGCGTCAAGCGGACACGGTGGAACTGGCTTTGCCAGGCCACTCGTGTCGCCCCCTTGAGGGGGAGCGCGAAGCGCAACGGGGGTGGGAGTCATTGCACGATGAACTGAGAGAACAGAACGGCGGTCACTGGGAGGGCCATGGGCTTTCTCTTCTTCTTTTTCTTCTTCGGTGCGTCGGCCTCTTCCTCGGCCTCCTCGCTCAGATCGACCTCGAAGCCAAGCGGGCGCACCGCCTCGGCCTGAATTTCCTTCTGCAGCTTTTCCTTGCCCTCGCGCGTCAGCAACTCCACGGCAGTCTTGTGTGAAAGCACCATCAGCACGCCATTGCGAATGGACGGCATGTAGTTCTTCAGCATGTCAGCAGTCTTCTGGTCGACCACCTCCAGCGACACCTGGACCTGGGCAAAACGATCCACGTCGCGGTCGGCCAGGTTGACGGTGAAGGGATCGACCGGCAGGTAGACGGGCGGCGTGCCAGGCTTGGGCGTGGCCACCTCCACCTTGTGCGCGGGCTCCTCGCCGTCTTCACCCTCCTCACCCTCGGCCGGTTTCTTCTTCAGCAGCATCACGGCCGCGCCACCGCCCACCAGCACCAGCACCAGCACGATGGCGATGATCATGATGAGCTTCTTTTTTCCACCTCCGGCTGGGGCGGCGGCGGCTTCAGGCGCGGCAGTGGCCATGCGAACTCCTAGGGCTTCATCCCATTATTCGGCCGGATCCTGGTTGGGCATCCGTGAATGAGCGGCAACTTTCACGCATAGAGATCGAGCAGGCCGCGTGAAGACCGGGCAGATGGGGGCCTGACCCCCGACGACCCTTCGGTCTCCTCGCCATCGAAGCCCGACCCACGGCCCGATGCGCCGGCGTGGTGTGCCTCGCCGTCACCTGAGGTCCGAGACTTCCGTGCTTCCTGGTGGCCGGCTTGGACATCGGCGCCCGCCAGTTGCAAGCCCTCGGCCGCCAGCGCCTGACTGAGTTCGGGCAGCGCAGCCTGCAACGCGTCACGGGTGGCTGCGGCCTCGGCCACGAATTGCACCTGCGCCTGATCGCCCTGGAGTTGGATGCGCACCTGCACGGGTCCCATTTCGGCCGGATTCAGTCGCAGTTCCGCCTGCTGCACGCCTTGGCGCGTCCACATCGCCACCTGGGTGCCCAGTTCGTCGGCAAAGGCTGGCTGGTTGACGGCCAACGGCGGCGAGGCGGGCAGCCCAAGACTCGATGTCTGCCCTTGCGGCGCCGGTGGCGCGGCCTGCAGCCACTCGGCGCGGGCACTGGCCTGCGCAAGCATCAACTCGGCGCGCGGTGCCTCCGGGAGGGGGCGTTCGATGGGCAGGGCGCTGCGCTGCGGCATGGCCTCGCTGATCGCGAAAGTGCCGGACGGAAAGCCCCAGGCTCCTGCCGCGACAGGCGGGTCATCATCGCGCGCCTCATCCCCAGCAACGGCTGCTGACGCGACTGGAGTGGGAGTGGGGGTGGGGCCACTGGTGCGGATGCCAGGCTCCAGGACGGGCTTGGCCACCAGGGCAGCGGCAGCGCGCGCGTCTGCCAGCACCCCGGCCGGCAGCGCAGCAGTGACCACTACATCCGGTGGGGCCGGCTGGGGCCAAGGGGCGCGGTCGGCCGGTAGCGCTTGTGGCGGCAGCCAGGCCCAGGGAGCCTGACGGTCGGCGACGGGGGGCGCATCCGCTGGTGGCTCGGCCTCCAGCGGCGCAATCGGTGACATCGGCGCCTCGGGCTGCAGGAGCACACCGCTCGGCAGATCAGGCGCTGGAGCCATGGGTGCCTCGGGTGGAGGCGATGCCGCGTCAGGCGGCAGCAGGGCTTCGGGCATGGGCATGGGCGCAGGCGACGTGAGCGCTGGGGCGTCTGGCTCCGGCGCTTGAGTCCCGGGGCCACCAGGTGGCGTGGTTGACGCAGCTGGTATGCGACGCGGGCGGCCGGCCTGTGGTGCGGTCGGGCCTTCAGGCACCCCGTGCCCGCGGTCCTCCGTGCCCTCGCTTCGGCCGTCGTGCCGAGGCGGGCTGGCTTCGCGCGGTAGCGTGGTGTCCGGCGTCGGGGCCGGCAGGATGGCACGCAGCGCAGCGCTGAAATCACCTGGCGCCGCAGCGCCGGAGGCCGCGCTGAGGGCGTCGCTGCTGCTTCGAGGGTTCGGGCCTCGCGGCGTGGCGGCTTGGGTCTGGATGCTCGGGTTCATGGCGGCTCCTCAGGTGGGGGGCATGCGGTGGCGCTGGGCGCCAAATTCGTCCATTGCCTTTTGCTCGGCTCTTTGCTCTCGCACTTGGCGTTCAGCTTGGCGCCGTTCGATCAGGCGTGCGACTTTGGCCACCTGTCTCTCCTGCTCCACCACTCGCTGTCGAGCGGCGGCCAGCCGGGCGTCCAGCACGGCCGCCTGCTGCGCCTGCTGGCCGATGGCCTCTTGCAGGCGCAAGCCGAATTGCTGGTGCGCCTGCACCACGGCCATGCCGGTGGCTTGCTGGCGGAAGCTCTCCAGCCAGCGGCGGTCGTACTGCTGCTGGTAGTCGCCCAGGTCGCGGGCCTGGGCGCGTGCCGCCTGCGCGCGGGCCTCGGCCTGACGCAGCGCCAGCAGCGCTTCGTCGCGAGCCCGCTGGGCCTGCTCGTGCAGCAGGGTGAGCGTGTCAGCCACGGTCCAGCACCGCCTGCAGGTGCGCGACCGACGCGGCGAGGGTGGCGCTGGCGTGCATGTCCTGCTGCAACAGGCGCTGCATGTCGGGCTGCAGCCGGATGGCGAGGTCGAGCTCGGGGTCGCTGCCGGGGCTGTAGGCGCCCAGCTGGATGAGGTCGCGCGCCTTGCTCAAGCGCGCCAGCAAATGGCGAAAACGCCGCGCGGCCTCAAGGTGCGCGGGGGGCGCCACAGCAGTCATCACGCGGCTGATCGATCGCTCCACGTCCAGCGCCGGGTAATGGCCGGCCTCGGCCAGTTCGCGCGAAAGGACGAAGTGGCCGTCGAGGATGCCTCGCGCCGCGTCGGCGATCGGATCCTGCTGGTCGTCCCCTTCGCTGAGCACCGTGTAGAACGCGGTGATGCTGCCGCCGCCGGCAGCACCGTTGCCACTGCGCTCGACCAGCATGGGCAGCTTGGCGAAGCAGGACGGCGGGTAGCCCTTGGTGGCCGGCGGCTCGCCAATGGCCAGCGCGATCTCGCGCTGCGCCTGCGCGTAACGGGTCAGGCTGTCCATCAGCAGCAGCACATGCTGGCCGTGGTCGCGGAAGTGTTCGGCGATGGCGGTGGCGTAGGCCGCGCCCTGCAGGCGCACCAGCGGGGGGGCGTCGGCCGGCGCCGCAACCACCACGCTTCGCTTCAGGCCTTCCTCCTCAAGGATGTCCTCGATGAACTCCTTGACCTCGCGACCGCGTTCGCCAATCAGGCCGACCACGATCACGTCGGCGGCGGTGTAACGGGCCATCATGCCCATGAGCACCGACTTGCCCACGCCGGTGCCGGCGAACAGCCCCAAGCGCTGGCCGCGACCCACGGTGAGCAGCGCATTGATGGCGCGAACGCCGGTGTCGAGCGGCGTGCGCACCGGGTCACGGTCCATGGCGTTGATGGGGCGGCGGGCCATCGGTTCGCGATGCACCTCGGTCAACGGACCGGCCTTGTCCAGCGGGTGGCCGAAGGCGTCCACCACACGGCCCAGCAGGCCGAGCCCCATGGGCAGGTGCAGGCCGCGGTCGGCGTCGCGCCGCCAGCGGTGACGGGGCTC
>JAFLDE010000015.1 GCA_017302655.1 Burkholderiales bacterium | reverse complement strand
TGCCCGGCCTCCTGGCCGAGCGGCGGCTGCTGCGAGCCGTGCCGCTGGCCGCGTGGTGGGCGGGCGAGCGGGGCCGACCGCTCGATGAGCTGCCCGCGGTGGACTGGTGCGCTTGTGCCGGGCTGGCTCAGCCGCAGGCATTCTTTGACGCCCTGCGCGCGCAGGGCATCCCGCTCACCCACACATGGCCGCGTCCCGACCATGATGCCTTCGACACCTTGCCCTGGCCGCCTGGAGCCCCGGTGCTGGTGACGGAGAAGGACGCCGTCAAGCTCGATCCGGGCCGCTCAGGCTGCGAACAGGTTTGGGTCTGCCCTCTAGACTTGCTGCCCGAGCCCGCCTTCGCGGCGCAACTGCGCGAACAGCTGCGACCGCTGCTACCGACATGGACCCCCGACTGATCGAACTGCTGGTCTGCCCCTTGTGCAAAGGGCCGCTGAAGCTGGAGCGCGAGCGCCAGGAACTGATCTGCCCCGCCGACCGCCTGGCCTACCCGATCCGCGACGGCATCCCGGTGATGCTGGAGAACGAGGCCCGCGCGCTGGACGAGTCCGAGACGGCATGAGCTTCACTTGCATCGTGCCGGCGCGACTGGCATCCAGCCGCTTGCCCGAGAAGCCGCTGGCCGACATCGCCGGACTGCCCATGGTGGTGCGCGTGGCGCAGCGCGCGGCGCAGTCCGGCGCCGCCCGAGTGGTGGTGGCCTGCGACCACGAGCGCATCCGTGCTGCCTGCGAGGCGCATGGTGTGGAGGCCCTGCTGACGCGTGAAGACCACGCCAGCGGCAGCGACCGTCTGGCTGAGGCGGTCAGCCTGCTGGACCTCCCGGACGAGGCGCGCGTGGTGAACGTGCAAGGCGACGAGCCGCTGATCGAGCCTGCGCTGATCCGCGCCTGCGCCGACCTGCTGGATGCGCGACCCGACTGCCCGATGGCCACCGTGGCGCACGCCATCACGGACGCCGACGAGTTCCGCAACCCGAACGTGGTGAAGCTGGTCTGCGACCGCGAGCAGCGCGCGCTCTACTTCAGCCGCGCCTGCATCCCCTGGTGGCGGGACGCGCCGGTCGCTGCCCTGCCCTTCCAGGATCAGGTGCTGCGCCACGTCGGCTTGTACGCCTACCGGGCCGGCTTCCTGCGCCGCTTCCCACACCTGGAGGCAAGCCCGCTGGAGCGCATCGAGAGCCTGGAGCAGTTGCGTGTGCTCTGGCACGGTGAGCGAATTGCCGTGCATGTCAGCACGGAGCGACCCGGCCCAGGGGTGGACACCCCCGAGGATCTCGTAAGGATTCGCGCACTTTTCGCCTGATATCCTGCCGCGCCCCTCGCGCACCCCAACACAGCTCCCCCTCATGCGACTCATTCTTCTGGGCGCCCCCGGCGCCGGCAAAGGCACGCAAGCGGCCTTCATCTGCCAGCAGTACGGCATTCCGCAGATCTCCACCGGCGACATGCTGCGCGCGGCGGTGAAAGCCGGTACGCCCCTGGGCTTGGCCGCCAAGCAGGTGATGGACAGCGGCGGTCTGGTCAGCGACGACATCATCATCGGCTTGGTCAAGGAGCGCATCTCGCAAGGCGATTGCGCCAATGGCTTTCTGTTTGACGGCTTCCCGCGCACGATTCCGCAGGCAGAGGCCATGAAGGCCGCCGGTGTGAAGCTGGATCTGGTGCTGGAGATCGATGTGCCCTTCGAGGCCATCATCGAACGCATGAGCGGTCGGCGCACCCACCCGGCTTCGGGCCGTAGCTACCACGTCAAGTTCAATCCGCCCAAGCAGGAAGGTCTGGACGACCTGACCGGCGAACCGCTGGTGCAGCGCGACGACGACCGCGAGGAAACGGTGAAGAAGCGCCTGGACGTGTACGCCGCGCAGACCCGCCCGCTGGTGGACTACTACAGCAGTTGGGCCGCCACCGGCGATGCGCAGGCACCGCGCTACGCACGCATTGCCGGCGTGGGCACGGTCGAGGAGATCACCGCCCGCGCGCTGGCCGCATTGAAGGGCTGACCCCGGCTGACAACCGGCTTCACATTCCCCTAAGCTGGCCCGCCACAAGCGGGCCGCTTTTCTTTTCATCCCACAAGGAGTTCGACATGGAAATCAAGGACAAGGTGTTCATCGTCACCGGCGCGGCGTCGGGGCTGGGCGAGGGCACGGCCCGCATGCTGGTCGCACAGGGCGCACGGGTGGTGCTGGCCGACCTGCAAGTGGAGCGCGGCGCGGCTGTGGCCAAGGAACTCGGGGCCCATTTCGTCAAGTGCGATGTGACGCAGGAAGCTGATGCGCAGGCTGTGGTGGCCGCCGCCACGTCGGCCGGAAAGCTGATGGGCCTGGTGAATTGCGCGGGCATCGCCGTTGGGCAGCGCACCGTGGGCAAGGAAGCGCCGCACGCGCTGGATCTGTTTGCCAAGGTCATCAACATCAACCTGGTTGGCAGCTTCAACATGATCCGCCTGGCGGCTCAAGCCATGAGCCGCAACGAGCCGGAGAGCACGGGCGAACGCGGCGTGCTCATCAACACCGCCTCGGTGGCGGCCTATGACGGTCAGATCGGCCAGGCGGCCTATGCCGCCAGCAAGGGCGGCATCGTCGGCATGACTTTGCCGATCGCGCGCGACCTGGCCAAGACCGGCATCCGCTGCGTGACGATCGCCCCCGGCATCTTCGGCACGCCCATGCTCTTCGGCATGCCCCAGGAGGTCCAGGACGCGCTGGCCGCCAACGTGCCCTTCCCCTCGCGTCTGGGCACGCCGGCGGACTACGCCAAGCTGGTGCGTCAGATCGTCGAGAACGAGATGCTTAACGGCGAAGTAATCCGCCTGGACGGCGCGATCCGCCTCGCCCCTAAGTAAAGCGCCGGCCAAAGGGCGGGCCCATCAAGCGGCCGCCGTGGCACTGGCCCTGCCAGGCCACTGGCGGCGCCCCTTGAGGGGGCTGAGCCTGGACTCCAAGAGTCCTGAGGACTCTTGGAGCCAGACGAAGGACGGGGCCTCCGGCCCTGGCGCGCCGCAGGCGCAACGGGGGTGGGCTACTTCCTCGCGGTGCGCGCGTAATTGGCCCAAAGCCTGGCCACGTCGGCCACGCCATCGTCGCCCTTGGCCGCGCGGAAGGCTGACAGCGCCTTTGCGGTATCGCCGGCTAGAAAGTACGCCTGACCCAGCGCCAGTTGGGCATCGCCCTCGCGCTTGAGCTGCCCCACCTGAATGCCCTCCTGGATCATGGCAACACCAGCCTTGGCTTGGCCAGAGAAGGCTTGCTGCAAGCCCAGGGTGACAAGGCCGTCGCCCTGCTTGGACTCACGCGCGGCTTTCTCAGCGGCGGCATAAGCCCCCTTGGCATCCGCCACTTTCTTGTCCATGAAGGTCTTCAAGCGCTGATGGCGGTCGGCCTTCGCGCCTTGGCCGAGCACGCCGGCCTTGAAGCCGGCCTCGATGACGCGGCGGCCTTCATCGGCGAAACCGGCCTGACCAGCCAGGGATGCAAGTTCCTCGTAGTCCTCATCGCTGCGCATGTTCTCTGTGAGCAGACGCAGACGGAACAAGTCAAGTTGGAAACGCGGAGCGAGGCCCTTTCGAGCCATGGTGGACGAAATTGCGTTGCTCCAGATTTCCTTACTCGGGTAGTACTGAAGCAGCTTCTCATTGGCAAACGCCAGAGCGCCTGCGTCCTTTGCGCGGCTGGCCGCGTTCCAGAGCAAGTTGATCTTGTCGCGGCTCGGGGCTTGGCCAGCCTTCTCAGCGGCCTGGATCTCGGCCACGGTGCTCTTGATGATGGGCCCGACATCACCGCCGTAATACTGAGCGGCAGTCTGGACCGCCTTCATGTTCGAGTCGGTTCCGCCCTCCGAGAAGTAGCGGTTGGCCCAGCTCAAGGCATCCTTGTGGCGATTCAGTCGCGAGTAGGTGCCGGCAATCGCGCCGATGTACTGCAGGTTCTCGGCGCCGCCAAGACGACCGGCCGCTTTCAGCGCCTCAAAGGCGCGCACCATGGTGTCGGGCTCGCTGGACTGCTGGGCAGCAGCGAAGCGCAGCTTTTCCATGATGGCCGTCTCGCCAGCATTGCGGCCGGAGATGGCCTCGATGTCGCGCACCTTGGCGAGTGCTTCCTTGGCCTTGCCTGCCTTCAGCAGGGTCTGTACGGCGGTCATGGCCTTGCCCACTTCAGGGCTGACCTTTTCCTGAGCATGGGCACCGGGGGCCAGCGCCAGGGCGGCAGCCAGTGCGAGAGCCAGGGTGTTCATCTTCATGATGTCGACGTCCTTCTGCGAAAACAAAAAGCGCCGCCCAGGCGTTGGCTTGGGCAGCGCAGATCCTCTTGCCTTGGATGGCGTTCAGTTCATGTACTGTTCGTTGCCCACCATGCCGAGCTTCTTCAGCCCGACCTTTTGGGCGGTGGCCATCACGTGAGCCACATGGCCGTAATCCACCATCTTGTGCGGCTTGATGTGCATCTCGGGCTGCTCCGCCACGTTGCCACCCTTGGCAGCTTCCGTCATGCGCGCGAACAGATCGCTCTTCGCCACCACCGATTCGTTCCAGTACAGCGTGCCGTCGAAGTCGATCAGCAGCACCACGATGACAGGATCTTGCGGCGGAGGTGCCTGATTGGGGTTAGGCACCGGCATGTCCAGATTCACGGCGTGCAACTGGATGGGGATGGTCATGATGAACAAGACCAGCAACACCAGCATCACGTCGATCAGCGGCGTGGTGTTCACGTCCATGATGACGTCCGCCTCGCCACCGCCTCCTACGTTCATACCCATAACTTTTCTCCTGGCCGCAGCCTCAACCGCCGCGAGCCGGCGGCTCGGTGACGAAGCTCAGCTTCACGATGCCGACCTGTTGGGCGGCAAAGATCACGCGGCCAACATGCTCGTAACGGGCGCCTGTGTCACCGCGCAAATGAATCTCCGGCTGCGGATCATTCTTTGCGATGGCACGCATGCGATCCTTCAGATCGTCGATGTTGGGCACATTGGCCGTGTTCCAGTAGATCTCGCCATCCTTGGTGACCGCCAGCTCGATGTTCTCGGGCTTGGTCACGCGAATGACGTTCTCCTCTTTGGGCAGTTCCAGGTTGACCGACTGCGTGACCACCGGAATGGTGATCATGAAGATGATCAACATCACCAACATCACGTCCACCAGGGGCGTGGTGTTGATGGTCGAGTTCAGCGACTCGTCACCACCCTCGTTGCCGACATTCATGCCCATGCGGGGACTCCTGATCGAACGGGGTTACGCTGCTTCAGCGCTTGACCTGACGGCTGCCCATCAGCACGCCGTGCAGATCGCCAGCAAAGGCGCGCACATCGGCCATGACCGCCTTGTTGCGGTTCAGCAGCCAGTTGTAGCCGATCACCGCGGGCACCGCCACGACCAGGCCGATGGCGGTCATGATCAGCGCCGCGCCCACGGGGCCGGCCACCTTGTCGATCGAAGCCTGACCTGCGACACCGATGGCGGTCAGCGCGTTCAGAATGCCCCAGACCGTACCGAACAGGCCGATGAAGGGGCTGGTCGAGCCGGTGGTAGCGAGGAAGCCCAGACCGGAGGAGAGCTTGCGGTTGACTTCGTCCACTGCGCGCTCAATGTTCATCGTGACCCAGCTGTTACGGTCGACGTTCTCGGTAAGGGTGCCCTCGTGGTGCTCGCCGGCTTCCACTGCAGTCTGGGCGATGTAACGAACGGCAGAGCCTTCGCGCAGCACCTTGACGCCCTCTGCCAAGCTGGACTTCTTGAAGAACACTTCGCGAGCTTCCTTGATCTCCTTGCCGAGCTTGGACTGATCCCAGAGCTTGGTGAAGGTGATGAACCACGAACCGGCGGACATGATGAGCAGGATGACCAACACCACCTGGTCAACGGCGTGACCGTTCTTGATCAGGTTCATCAGGCCATAGGGGTTTTCAACAGCAACCTTGCCGCCCGTCGCGGCAGCGTCAGCCACGGCTGCCGGTGCGGCTTCCTGCGTGGCTGCCGCCGGCGCCGAAGCGGCGTCTTGAGCGAAGGCGGCCGAAGGAGCCAGCGAAGCCACGGCAATCAGGCCGGCGGCAACAAGAGCAAAAACACGAGAGAACATCGATCAACTCCTCTGGGGGAATGAGCCTTCAAGGGCTCAGAAAGCAATGGGGTGTGGAGGCGGCGTGCGACCGCTCACTCCGGCTTGACTAGGAAGGGCTGGACGACCTCGCCGTCGTAACTGCCGCATTCGTACTGGCGGATGGCGGAGTCAAGAGACGAGATGATGGCGCGCTGGGCTCGGCGATCCGGGATGCCCTTGATGACCTTCATGGTGATCGCAGACACCCTACCACCCTTGAGAGTGATGGTGGCTTCGAACTCACCGGGGGAGTCAAAGTCGGCACTGATTTCAGGCAGCGGCATCTTCGTGCAGACCACCTTGGCCTGCACCGGACCAGCCGGACGCGGTGGCGGCGGCGCAACCACCGGCGCAGGCGGCGGCGCAGGGCGGAACTCCTGCGGTGGCGGCGCAGCCTGGCTTTGCGTGGTGATGGGGGGCGGCGGCGCAGCCGTCTGGATCTGGATCTCCGGCACCGGCACAAAGGGCGGAGGCGGCGTCTTCAGGTCAGGCGGCGGTGGCGGCGGCAAATCCTCGGGCGGCGGCGGCGGCTTGACCTCCTCGATGACCTTGGTCTCGATAGGCCCCACAGCCTTCTCGACCATCTTCTGGGCCAGACCGGACACGATGGCCCAGATCAGCAGGATGTGGATACCCACCACCAGGATGAAGGCCGTTGTTCGCGATCCTGCCTTGTTCTCCTGCGCAAAATCCATGCGCTCTCCTTCAGTACGACATCAACACTGACCACTTCAAGCTGCGAGCTTTGCTCACGGCGGCGGCCGACCCAAACGCAATCCATCCAACGCCAGCCGGCGCAGGTTAACCGCTGCATCGCGATGCGGCGGAGGATTTCCCCTCATAGGGCGAAGCCGATGGCATCGCCCTTCGGCAAAGCCGCGCATGCTAGTGGAGCGCCCCCCTAAAACCGCTAAGGGAAAGTCCCAGCAAGCCAGGGAGTAACGCGCGGTTTCATCGAACCCGGCGAACGCGCGGGGTGATGGCCACGCCCTCGATCTCCATGATGAAGCTTCCCATCATGCCGCGCTTGATGCGCACTTTCGGGTTGCTCAGGTCGTAACTCGCCTCGGTGCCGTCGACCACCTGCCAAACCTGTCGATTCCCCAACTGAAAGAGGTCCCCCGACTTCCAGCCTAGAAGTCGGCCAACGATGTGCGTCTGGATCTCCTGAACCGCTTCCCGCTGCACAGCCTGAGGCAAGCCAAAGGCCGCGGCCTGCGCGGCGGCTGGCGCGGCTTGCGCCCCCCCAGCGCTGGGCGAATTAGGAACGACGGGCGCCGTGACGGCAGCCGCTGGCGTCCCCCAGGGGGCCGGGGTCAGGGCGTCGTAGCAGGCCACGCGTTTGTCGACTTCCTGGATCAGCCGGCACTTTTGCAACTCGGCCTTCAATTCGGTGGTCGTTTGCGCGGCGGCCGCGCCGGCCGCGAGACAAAGGGCGGTCAAGCTCAGCTTCGACAAGACAAGGAACTTCAATCGGGACTCCATCGGCAAGGCCGCTACTGTAGGCACTCAACCAAAGAAAAGGCCCGGACATCGGGCGATGGCCGGGCCGCAGGGCTATCGGCGTCCGTCGTTCCCGACGGACGCTCAATGACCTTGATCAGAAGTTCATGCGCACGCCGACGTAGTAGCGGCGGCCGATGGCGTCGTAGACGTCCGCGGCGGTACCAGCACCGGTGGTACCACCCGGCAGCAGCGCGTTGGTGTCCATGCGCAGGGGCTTCACGTCGAAGGCATTGTCGATGCCCAGCGAGAAGGTCGCCTTGCCCAGGCTGTACGAGAAGTTCAGATCCGTGTAGGTCTTGCCCGGAGCCTTGAACTTGCTCTTGTCTTCACCCGGGAAGTTCGACTCGCGCCACTGGTCGTCCAGGTAGGTGTCAGCGAAGCCGGTGATCTGCGCCGAGACCCCGAAGTTCTGCCACACATAGCCCATGTTCAGCGACCACTTGTCCTTCGGCGTGCCGAGTTCGCCAGCGATCATGTCCTTGGCCGCGCCCGGCAGCGGGATGCTGTAGCCATCCAGCAGGTGCGTGTACGACAGCTTGGCGCTCAGGTTGCCCGGGCCGACGCGGCCCGACCAGTTGGCCGTCAGGTCCACGCCTTCCATCAGCAGGCCGCCGCTGTTGGTCACGCCGGAGTTGATGAACTCCAGCGAACCGGCGCTGTTGGCGCCCACGTTGGTGGCACGACGGGTGATGAACGCGCACATGGCGGTGTTGGCGCCGCTGTAGCACTGCTCCAGGATGAACTGACGCGGCGTCGGCACGATGGCGTCCTCGATCTTGACCTTGAAGTAGTCCGCCGTGAAGACGAAGTTCTTCAGGAAGTCGATGCCCTTCGGTGCGTACACCAAGCCGGCAGTGAAGGTCTTGCCTTCTTCTTCCTTCAGGTTCGGGTTGCCGGCGTCGAAGCCGCTGGTGCCCTGCAAATCGGCCTGGGTCAGCGTGAAGCTGCCGTTGGCGGCGATGTTTGCGGCCACGCCAGGGTTGGCACGGCAAGCGGCCGACACGGAGGTCGTGGACGTGGCGGTCACGCCAACGCAAGGATCCACCACCGACGGGAAGGTCTGGCTCGGCGGCGAGTACAGCTCGTTGATGTTCGGCGCACGGGTGGCCAGGGCGCTCGAAGCGCGGACCTTCAGGTCAGAGACCACGGTCCACTCGAGGCCGGCGCTCCACGAATTCGCGTTGCCCACGGTGCTGTACTTGCCCTGACGGACGGTGCCGGTCAGGTCGAGTTGCTTGACCAGGGGCAGGCCCTTCAGCAGCGGCACGCGGGTCTCGGCGAAGAACTCCTTGACGCTGAACTTGCCTTCGGTGCGCGGGATCGCGTTGCCAGCATTCAGGCCGGCTTGCTGCAGCGCGTCGAATTCGCTGCGCGAATACTCTTCACGGTACTCGGCACCAACGGCCAGACCCACCGGGCCGGCGGGCAGTTCGAACAGCTCGCCGCGCACGGTGGCAGCCGCCAGCTTCTGCGTGGTGAAGGTGGCCAGCATGCTGGGCGCCTTCACGTAGTCGTACATCGCCGGCGTGATGGTGTTGAAGCCCAGCACATTGATGGGCACGCAACCTTGCGCACGGGCTTCCGCGTCCAAGCAGATCGCTTCGGTGGTGTTGCCGTCGCCGTCGATGTCGTTGATGTCGGCAATGGCGTTCAGCGCGTTGCGGAAGTTCAGGACGTTGACCTGGCCGCTGCTGACCTGCGACTCCTTGGTCGAGCCGTAGCTGACGTAGGCGTCGTAATCCCAGCTGCCGGTGATGTTGCCTTGCACACCGGTCAGGATGCGGAAGGTGTCACGGTCGGCCACGTTGCCACGGTTGCCCACTTCGCTCAGGCGGCGATCGAACGAGTAGTCGCGCAGGCCGTCACCGTCGGTGTCGGTCAGCAGGTTGTAGACGGCGTCCTTGACCAGCGGGTTGCGGATGATTTGGTTGCCGACACGGTGCTCGGCCTGGATCACGCCGCCGCTGGCCGGCAGGATGTCACCCGAGGCGAGCGGGAACGGCTCGAGGCGGGTGCGCGTGCCGGTCTGGGCATACGTGCCCTCGATGTAGGCGCTGTGGTTTTCAGCCAGGGCCACTTCGCCCTTGGTGGCGAACAGGAAGCGCTCCGTCGGGATCGCGATGGTGCGGAATTCCTGGCGGTTGAAGCCCGTGGGAGAGCGCGTGGCGCTGCCGTTGGTGCTGGTCGTGATGACGTTGCCGGCCGCGTCGAAGGTGCGCACGCCGCCACCGAAGTAGAAGCGGCCCTGGGGTGCAAAACCGGACAGGAACGGAGCACGGAAGTTGTACAGATCGGCCGGGTCGCCGGTGAAGTTGTACTCACCGATGTTGTCGATCTCGTTGCCCGCGCGGTCCTTCGGGTACACCGCGCCCTGGCGCGAGTAGCCGAAGTGGGCCATAAGGGTGGCCTTGCCGTCGCCCGAGTTCGAGCCGAAGCTGACGCTGAACTTGTCCTTCTTGTCGTCGCCCTTTTGCGACTCACCCTTCTCGGCGCTGAAGGTCACGCCCTGGAAGTTCTTCTTGAAGATGATGTTGACCACACCGGCCACGGCGTCCGAGCCGTAGGCGGCCGAAGCGCCACCCGTGAGGATTTCTACGCGCTCGATGAAGTCGGTCGGGATGGTGTTCAAGTCCACCGAGGCGCTGCCCGGAATGCCGGCCACATAGCGGCGGCCATTCACGAGCACCAGGGTGCGGTCGGCGCCCAGGTCACGCAGGTCAACCGTGGCCACACCGGCGCTGGCGGTCGAGAAGTTCGAGTTCGTGCGGCTGATGCCGGGCGTGCCCAGCGCGGGGTTCTTCAGCAGCAGTTCCTGAATGTTGGTGGCACCCGACTTGCGGATGTCTTCGCTGCTCAGCACTTGCAGCGGCGACGGCGAGTCGGTGGACAGCTTCAGCAGGCGCGAGCCGGTGACTTCGACACGCTCCAGGGTTTGCGGTTGTTGTTGCGCGAAGGCCGAACCGGCGGCGACGGCGCCCAGGGCCAGCAATGCGGCCACATTGACGCTCTTGCGTTTGAACATGAAGGACTCCTACAGGGGGATGGTTCCGTACCAAAGGGAATCTCGGCACGGTGAGCTTGACGCTCGACCGGAGCCAGGCGCACGCCTGGCCGAAGGTGCGTGGAGTATCCCCATGCCTTATGGCTGAACCGTCGCGGGGAACACCCAGGCAATTCCAGGGAGGCGCCTCAATTTCCTCGCAAGTATTTGTTTTTCAATGACTTTTCAGACGCATTCCACCAGGCAAGAAGTCATGAGCGTTGTCCGTTTCCAACAACATGGCAGTGGAACCTTCGCCTAGACATGACCCCAAGCCAGCATAACTTCGCGCCCCTGAACCACCAGTTGGGCACGCGCTCCAACGGGCAGACAGACCTTGGTGCTGCCATGCCCGTGGGGCAGTCCTACGAGCAGGGGCGTCTGGGTACGCGCCTGCACGGCATGCAGTGCGTCTTGCAGGCGGTAGCCACGGTCGTTGGGCGCCGCGCGTACGCTCCCCATGTCGCCGATCAGCACGGCCTTCTGAGCGTCCAGCACGCCAGCCTGATGTAGTTGCAGCAGCATGCGCTCTACCCGATAGGGGTGCTCGCCCACCTCTTCGACGAAGAGGATGCCGCCCTTGACCTTCGGAGCGTGCGGCGTGCCGAGCAGTGCGCACAGCAGGGTCAGATTGCCGCCCCAAAGCAGGCCCTCGGCCTCGAAGCCGTCGTGTGGCGCAGCGCCACGAACGGCCACACGCTCGCGAAAGCCGATGGCCTCCAGCTCTTCCTGCATGGCCTCGACGAAGCAGTCTTCGGTGATGTCGTCGGCACCGCCCTCCGCCTCCGACCGGCCGAACTCCACAGCCAGCGGGCCAGCCCAAGTGACGCCGCAGCCCCGGGCGTGAGCGAGCAGGCCGAGTTGCAGCGCCGTGAAGTCGCTCATGCCCACCCAGCGCGTGCCGCGTTCAATGGACGCGGCGATGCGCCGCCAGTCGATCACATCGAGCAATCGCGTGAGACCGTAACCGCCCCGCGCCGCCAGCGCCACGTCGGGCACGGCATCGGCCACGCGATGCAGCGCCGCCAGTCGCTGTTCGTCGCTGCCCGCGAAGCGCTGCTGGCGCGCCAGCACGTCGGCATCCAGCTGTACTTCGAAGCCGCGCTGCGTGAGACGGCGCTGCGCACGCCGAATTTCCACCGCCTTTTGCACGGCGCCCGCAGGGCTAAAGATCGTCAGGCTTTGCGTCAAGGGGAAGCTCCAGGGTGTCGCCAACCGGCAGCAGGACTTGGCGCGCCGCGCGCCGCTCCCGTGCCTGCGCGCGGCGCTCTGCAAAGAAGTCACGCAGCAGCTGGCTGGCTTCGGCAGCCAGCAGACCACCTTCCACGCGCGTGTGGTGGTTGAGCTGCGTTTGTTCGAACAGGTTCACCACCGAGCCCGCCGCGCCGGTCTTCGCGTCGGCGGCGGCGTACACGATGCGCGAGAAACGCGCATGCATGAGCGCCATGGCGCACATGGCACAGGGCTCCAAGGTGACGAAAAGCTCGCACTCGGGCAACCGGTAGTTGCCCAGCAGCACCGCGGCATGGCGCAAGGCCACGATTTCAGCGTGCGCGGTCGGGTCGTGTGTGGTGATGGGCCGGTTGTAGCCGGTGGCAATGAGCTGCCCTTTGCGAACGATGACCGCGCCCACCGGCACCTCACCGCTGATCCAGGCGTTCTGCGCCTGATCCAGCGCCACGCGCATCCAGGCTTCGTCGCGGGACGAAGTAGCGACGGCCGGTTCGTTCATGCGCGTTCGCTCACTCCCACTCGATGGTGGCGGGAGGTTTGCTGCTCACGTCGTAGGTCACACGATTGATGCCGCGCACCTCGTTGATGATGCGGCTGCTCACCTTTTTCAGCAGGCTGTAGGGCAGTTCGGCCCAGTCGGCGGTCATGAAGTCGCTGGTCTGCACGGCCCGCAAGGCGACCACGTAGTCGTACGTGCGGCCATCACCCATCACACCCACGCTCTTCACCGGCAGGAAGACGGCGAATGCCTGGCTGGTCTTGGCGTACCAGCCTGCCTGCCGAAGTTCGTCGATAAAGATGGCATCGACGCGACGCAGCAGGTCGGCGTACTCCCGCTTGACCTCACCCAGGATGCGCACCCCCAAGCCAGGGCCTGGGAAGGGGTGGCGGTCGATCATCTCGCTTGGCAGGCCCAGAGCGAGGCCCAGCGCGCGCACCTCGTCCTTGAAGAGCTCCCGCAGCGGCTCGAGCAGCTTCAGCCCGAGCGTCTCGGGCAGGCCGCCGACGTTGTGATGGCTCTTGATGGTGGTGGCCTTCTTGGTCTTGGTGCCGCCGCTTTCCACCACATCGGGGTAGATGGTGCCTTGGGCCAGCCACTTGGCGTTCACCAGCTTCTTCGCCTCGGCCTGGAAGACTTCGACGAACTCGGCGCCAATGATCTTGCGCTTGCGTTCCGGGTCGGTCACGCCGGCGAGCTTGCCGAGGAATTGTTCGGCGGCATCCACGCGAATCACCCGGGCGTGCAGCTTGCCGGCGAACATGTCCATCACCGCGTCGCCCTCGTTCAGGCGCAACAGGCCGTGGTCGACGAAGACGCAGGTGAGCTGGTCACCGATGGCGCGGTGGATGAGCGCGGCAGCCACCGAGGAGTCCACCCCGCCGGAGAGCCCGAGAATGACCTCCTCGCTGCCGACCTGCTCGCGGATGCGCGCCACCGCCTCGTCAATGTAAGAGCCCATCTGCCAATCGCCGGCGCAGGCGGCGATGTCGCGCACGAAGCGGCGCAGCATGGTGGCGCCCTGCTCGGTATGCGTCACCTCGGGGTGGAACTGCACGGCATAGAAGCGCCGCTTCTCGTCGGCCATGCCGGCGATCGGGCAACTCGGCGTGGCAGCCATCAGCTTGAAGCCGGGAGGCAGCTGGGTGACCTTGTCGCCGTGGCTCATCCAGACCTTCAGCATGGCGTGGCCATCGTGGAAGAAGTCCTGCACGCCGCTGAGCAGCTGCGTGTGGCCGAGCGCCCGCACTTCGGCGTAACCGAACTCTCGGTGCTCGCTCCAGCTCACCTGGCCGCCCAGCTGAACCGCCATGGTCTGCATGCCGTAGCAGATGCCGAGCACCGGCACGCCCTGCTGCCACACCTGCTCGGGCGCGCGCAGCTGGTGGTCTTCGTAGGTGCTGGCGTGGCTGCCACTGAGGATGATGGCCTTGGGTGCGAAGTCGCGGATGAATGCATCCGTGACGTCGTTCGGGTGGATCTCGCAATAGACATTGGCCTCGCGCACGCGACGTGCGATCAGCTGGGTGACCTGCGAACCGAAGTCGAGGATCAGGACCTTGTCATGCATGGGCGGGGGCTTTCGGATTCATGGGGTGGCTGCGCTGCCACTGCAAGGCCAGCACCAGGGCTAGCACCTGCAGCAGCGCGCAGAGCAGAAAAGGAGCACCGATGCGCCAGTCGCCGCGGGGCAGCTCAGCGACCTGGATGAGCAGCGTCGGCCCGATGATGGGCCCGAGCACCGCCATCAGGCTGTTCAGTGAGGCCACGGCGCCCATTGCGGCGCCCTGTCGGGTGGCATCGACGGCGTTGGAAACGATGCTCTGAATGGCCGCTGAGGACGCATAGCCGAACACGTTGAGCACGATCAGCAACACCAGCATCCATCCCTCGGGCACCAGCGCCCAGCCGAAGTAGGTCAGGCTGCTGGAGAGCAACGCCCAGACCACCAGGCGCTGCGTGGGGAAGCGCTTGAGCATGCGCGGCAGCAGGAAGCCCTGCACCAGCGCCGACATGAAGCCCACGGCGAACAGAGAGAGCCCGTTCTCCTTCGGACCCCAGCCGAACTTGAAGCTGGTGAACAGCACCCAGCTGGCGTGCAGGATGAACTGAGCGAGCGAGGACAGCGCGATCACGCCGACCAGCGGCCCCACCGCCTTCAGTTGCACCAGACCGGACAGCGCCGACACCGGGTTGGCCTTGCGCCAGTCCATGCGACGTCGCTTGTCCAGCGGCAGCGATTCGGGCAGCACGAAATAGCCGTAGGCCAGGTTCACCAGCGCCAAACAGCCCGCCACCCAGAAGGGCAAGCGAACGTCGATCTCGCCCAGCAAACCGCCCGTGGCCGGGCCCAGGATGAAGCCCACGCCAAAGGCCGCGCCCAGCAAACCGAAGCGCTTGGCACGGTCCTCGGGCGGTGTGATGTCAGCCACGTAGGCGTTGGCCACCGACACATTGGCCTGCATGGCACCGCTGAACAGCCGCACCGCCACCAGCATCCACAAGGCTGTGGCGCTGGCGGTCACGAAAAAGCTCAGGGCCAAGCCGAAGAAGCCCAGCAGCAACACCGGCCGTCGACCGTATTGGTCGGACAGCGCTCCCAACACGGGTGAGCCGATGAAATTGGCGATGCCGAAAGCCGCAGCCACCCAAAGGAAGGCCTGCGCGTGCTCGGCCTGCGTGCTGCTGAAGCTGCCAGCAATGACCGGCAGCACCGGAATGATGAGCCCGATGCTGATCATGTCGATCAGCACCGTGGCGAAGATGAAGGCCATCGAGGCCTGGCGTGGCTGCATAGGGGAAGCGGGGCCGGACTGGGGCACGACGCCCCGCTTGTTCACTCCGCCCGGTAGTTGGGCGCTTCCTTGGTGATCTGCACATCGTGCACATGGCTCTCGCGCATGCCCGCCGATGTGATCTCGACGAACTCCGCCTTGCCTTGCATGTCGGCGATGCTGGCGCAACCGCAGTAGTGCATGGACGCGCGCAAGCCACCAGCCATCTGGAACAGCACCTGCACCACGGAGCCCTTGTAGGGCACCTGGCCCTCGATGCCTTCCGGCACCAGCTTGCTGGTGTTGGGGTTGTTGCCGCCTTCCTGGAAGTAGCGATCGGCACTGCCTTTCGCCATGGCACCCAGGCTTCCCATGCCGCGATAGCTCTTGTACGAGCGCCCCTGATAGAGGATCAGATCGCCCGGCGCTTCCTCGGTGCCTGCAAAGGCACCACCCATCATGACCGCGTCGGCGCCGGCGGCGATGGCCTTGGCCAGGTCGCCGCTGAAACGCACGCCGCCGTCGGCAATCATCGGCACGCCGGTGCCCTTGAGCGCGGCCGCCACGTTGGCGATGGCGGTGATCTGGGGCACGCCCACACCCGCCACGATGCGCGTGGTGCAGATCGAACCGGGTCCGATGCCGACCTTCACGCCATCGGCGCCGGCCTTCACCAGATCCAGCGCGGCCGCGCCGGTGGCGATGTTGCCGCCGATGACGTCGATCTGCGGATAGTGGGACTTCACCCAGCGCACCTTGTCCACCACACCAGCGCTGTGGCCGTGCGCCGTGTCGACCACCAGCACGTCCACGCCGGCCTTCACCAGACGCTCCACGCGCTCGTCCGTGTCGTCACCGAAACCCACCGCCGCGCCCACGCGCAGCTTGCCCTGGGCGTCGCGGGCGGCGTTCGGGAAGCTGGTCTGCTTGGTGATGTCCTTCACCGTCACCAGGCCCTTGAGCTCGAAGGCGTCGTTCACCACCACCACGCGCTCCAATCGGTGCCGCTGAAGCAGGGCCTTGGCTTCTTCCAGAGAAGCGCCTTCCTTCACCGTCACCAGGCGCTCGGCCGGCGTCATGATCTCGCGAACTGGAATGTCCATGCGCGTCTCGAAGCGCAAATCGCGGCCGGTGACGATGCCCACCACGCGCTTGCCCTCCAGCACCGGGAAGCCGCTCACGCCATGCTGACGAGTCAACTCCATCACGTCACTCACCTTCAGCTCCGGGCCAATGGTGATGGGGTCGCGCAGCACGCCGCTCTCGTAGCGCTTGACGCGTGCGACCTCGGCCGCCTGAGCGGCAGCGGGCAGGTTCTTGTGCACGATGCCAATGCCGCCTTCCTGGGCGATGGCGATGGCGAGGCGAGCCTCGGTCACCGTGTCCATCGCGGCCGACACCAACGGGAGGTTGATGCGGATGCGGCGCGTCAGCTGGGTGGAGAGATCGGTGTCGCGCGGCAACACCGTTGAGAAGGCAGGGACCAGCAACACATCGTCGAAGGTCAGCGCTTTGCCGAGTAGGCGCATGGGAGAAAACTCCGGTCTCAAAGCGGAATTATCGCAAACCGCCTGAGCGCAGCCGCCCTCCTACACTCCGCACAGCGCCACACTCTGCGTTTCCCCATGCACCGCACCTTGCTTATCGCCATGCTCGTGTTGCCCTTGGTAGCCAGCGCCCAGACGCAGTGGAAGTGGCGAGACGCGCAGGGCCAGGTGCAGTACAGCGACCGCCCACCCCCTGCGGGCGTGGCGGAGAAGGACATCCTCGCCCGGCCTCCTGGTGCGCAACGGCCCCGCACCGTGCAGGTGCTGCCCGTGGGCCAGGCTCCCAGCGAGCCCGTTCGCGCGGCAGCACCGGCTGCCTCCACCGCCGTGGAGCGCTCCGCCGCCAACGACAAGGCCCGCCAAGCCCGTGAGAACGAGAACCAGCGCAAGGCGGAAGAGCAACGCCAGCAACAGCAGCGCGCCGAGAACTGCCGTAACGCCCGCGAGAACCTGGCCAGCCTGCAAAGCGGCATGCGCGTGGCGCGCGTGAACGAAAAGGGCGAGCGCGAGGTCATCGACGACGCGCAACGCGCTCAGGCCCTGCAACGAGCTCAGGCCGCCGTGGCCAGCGAGTGCCGTTGAATTGAGAGTCAGCCCGCCTTGTGGCGGGAGCGGCGAGGCGGCCGTTGATGCGCCTGACGCCGGCGTCGCGCTTCCATCGGATCCACGGTCAATGGGCGCAAGAGCTCCAAACGGTCACCGCTGTGCAAGATCTCGAGCGGCCCGATGTGGCGGCCCCAGATGGCCATGCCCCACCCCTCGGGCAAGTCGTCCAGTCCCGCCGCATGCAGCGCGTCGCGCGCCAATGAGCCAGCGGGTAGCGTCAACATCAGACGCTTCAGCGGCGCGCCCGGCGCTGGGCTGCACAGCCACTCGACCTGCAGCGGGGGCGCCTCAGCGGGGGCCATAGACCTGCTCGGCACGCGCCACGAAGCGATCCACGAAGGTCTGCGCGACCTTGTCGAAAACCGGCGTGAGCACCGTCTGCAACGCACCTGAGGCAATCGCGTAGCGCATCTCGAACAGCACCTTGCAGGCGTTGACTTCGCCTGGAGGCGTGCCAGGACGCGCCAGTGGCTTGAACCGCCAGTCTCCCTCCAGGTGTGAGAACGGCCCTTCAACCAGTTCCACCCGCACCTCCTCGCCCTCGCGGTGGGTGTTGCGGGTGGTGAAGTGAGTCTGCACGCCGGCGAAGGAGAGGTGCAGACGCGCAGTCAACCCGTCTTCGCGGCGCTCCAGCACCAGCGCCTCGTCGCACCAGGGCAGGAACTGCGGGTACTGCTCGACCTCGGTCACGAGGCGGTACATCTCCTGCGGGCTGTACCAGAGCAAGACGGACTTTTTGACAGGCTTCATAGAATCGGCGTCATTCTAGAAACGCCCCCTGCCCTGGGGGCGTTCGCGTCTCCAGCCATGTCAATTGTCGAAAACCGCCGCGCCCGTTTTGAATACCACCTCGAAGAAGAGTACGAGGCCGGCATGGTGCTGGAAGGCTGGGAGGTCAAGGCCATCCGATCCGGGCAAGTCCAGCTGACCGGCAGCTACGTCATCGTGCGCGACGGCGAGCTCTTTCTCGTCGGCTGCCAGATCAACCCACTGCGCACCGCCTCCACCCATGTGCGCCCCGAGGCCCAGCGCAGCAAGAAGCTGTTGCTGGCCAAGCAGGAAATCCGTCGCCTGATCGGCAAGACCGAGCAAAAGGGCTACACCCTGGTGCCCCTGGACCTCCACTTCAAGGCCGGCCGCGTGAAGTGCCAATTCGCATTGGGCAAGGGCAAGGCCCTGCACGACAAGCGCGAGACCGAGAAGAAGCGCGATTGGGAAAAGGAGAAGGGGCAACTGATGAGATCGAAGATCTCAGCGGGCAAGAGCTGAGCGCAGCGAAGCGCCTGTCATCGGTCGCTTGAGGGCTCGCACGCCCCGGCCGAGGCAGGCTTTAACCTGCCTCCAGTGGGCCTCATCCTTTCCGTTGGGCGTTTCGTCGGAAGTTTGCTGAGCCGAAGCCCAGGCTCGATACATTGCGCCCGCTTGCTGAAACGCGCGGGAGGCGCATGAACCTCAAGACCCTGATCAAGCCCTGGTGGGCGAAGCTCCTGGTGGCGGCCGCCGTGGGCGGAGCAGCTTGGGCGGGTTACCGAGCAGTGTTTCCGCCGCCCCCGCCGCCGCCGCCGCCCAGCGGGGAGGTGGCCAAGGGCGACATCCTGCAGATCGTGCAGGCGGCCGGCGTGCTGCAGGCCAAGACCAAGGTGGACGTGGGTGCGCAGGTCAGTGGCCAGGTGCAGACCCTGCACGTGCAGCTCGGCCAGAAGGTGAAGAAGGGTGAGTTGCTGGTCAGCCTGGATCCCGAGCTGGCACGCAACGACGTGGCACGCGCCGAAGCCGCGCTGCTGCAACAGCGCGCGCTGCTTGAGGCACGCAGGGTCGATGTGCAGGCCGCGCAGCGCGAGCTGGCGCGACAGCAGCGCCTGCTGGCCGGCCAGGCCAGCGCAGCCCTGGAACTGGAGCGAGCGGAAAACGAACTGGCCAAGTTGGAAGCCGACGTGCGTGGCCAGACCGCGGTGCAAAGCCGCCTGCAGGCCGACCTCGCTCAGGCACAACTGCGCCTTGGCTACACGCGCATCAGCGCTCCCATGGACGGCACAGTCGTCAACATTCCTGTGCAAGTGGGGCAGACCGTGATTGCGGTGCAGATCACCCCGGTCATGCTGACGCTGGCCGATCTGGACACCATCACCGTGCGCACGAAAGTGCCCGAGGTCGACATCCAGAGCGTGCGCGTCGGCCAGAAGGCGAGTTTCCTCACGCTCTCGGGCGAAGGGCAGCGCTACGAGGGGAAGGTGCGCGTGGTGCAGCCGGTGCCCGAGCGCAGCGGCAACGCGGTCTTCTACAACGTGCTCTTCGATGTGGACAACCGAGACGGCAAGCTGTTCTCTGAGATGACCGTGCAGGTCGACATCGAGACCGGCGAAGCCAAGGGTGTGCTGACCATGCCCATGGTGGCACTGGGCGAGCGCGACAAGGATGGGCGATTCGCGGTCACCAAGCTCGACAAGGACAACAAGCAGCTCCCTGCAAAAGTGCGCACGGGTCTGCAGGACGGCGCCCGCGTGCAAGTGCTGGAAGGCGTGAAAGCAGGCGACAAGGTGCTGCTGGCACCGCCCTCCGCCGCGTCGGCGCCAGGGCCGGGTGCCTCCGAGGCGGCATCCGCGGCCTCGCGTTGACATGGCGCTGATCGAGCTGCGCGGGATCGCGCGCCACTACCGCATCGGCGACATCGAGGTGCGTGCGCTAGACGGCGTCGACCTCGCCATCGAGGCCGGCGAGTTCGTCGCCATCATGGGCCAGTCAGGTTCGGGCAAGAGCACTCTCATGAACGTGCTGGGCTGCCTGGACAACCCGACGGACGGCCAGTTCGTCATTCAAGGCCAGGACGCCAGCACGCTGGGGCCGGACGAACTGGCGGCACTGCGTCGCGAGCACTTCGGCTTCATCTTCCAGCGCTACCACCTGCTGCCCCACCTGGATGCACGGGGCAACGCAGCCTTGCCGGCCATCTACGCCGGCGTGGGGGGAGCCAAACGCAGCAGCCGCGCGCAGGCCTTGCTGGAGCGTCTGGGCCTGGGCACGCGCCTGCACCACAAACCCAGCGAGCTATCGGGCGGCCAGCAGCAGCGGGTGTCCATCGCTCGCGCGCTGATGAATGGCGGCCAGATCATCCTGGCCGACGAACCCACCGGCGCGCTCGACTCCGCGTCCGGCGCAGAGCTGCTCAAGCTGCTGCGCGAACTGAACGAGCGCGGGCACACCGTCATCATCGTCACCCACGACGCTGGCGTGGCAGCACACGCGCGCCGCACCATCGAGCTGAAGGACGGCCGCGTGGTGCGCGACGACGGCACGCCCGCCGGTCACCACCCGCCCGCCGAGCCGCCCGAAAGCCATGCACCGCCACCGGGTGGCTGGCTTCGCCGGGTGCAGGTGCAGTGGCGCGAAGCCATCGCCACCGCCTGGCTGAGCCTGAAGGGCAACCGCCTGCGCACCGCGCTGTCGATGCTGGGCATCAGTATCGGCATCGCTTCGGTGGTCAGCATCGTGGCCTTGACCAACGCGGCGCGCGACACCTTCGAGGGCGAATTCGCCAGCGCCTTCGCCGGCAAGATCTGGTTCTGGACGGGCAATCCGGATCTGCCGCCTGGCATGCAGCCCCCCTTGTTCACGCCCAAGCAAGTGGACGCCTTGGCAGCGCTGCCCGGCGTGAGCAGCGTGCTGCGCGAGCGCCAGACGGGCGTCTCCGCCCGCCACGGCACGCGAGATGTGGCGGCCCAGGCCATGGCCGGCGGGCCGGATCTGCTCAAGGAACGCACGCTTCGGATCAAGGAGGGGCGCAACTTTTCGCCCTTCGAGCAAGCCGAAGGCGCGCAGGTGGCGCTGCTGGACCTTCAGACCGTCAAGAAGCTTTTCAAGGACGGGCAGTCGCCCGTCGGCAAGACGATCTTTCTGGGGGCCATGGCGGGCGCCGCCGGCGGCCCCGAGGCCGTGGCCGTGCCCGGCGCCCCGCCGGTGCCGCCCTCGGCCTCCATGCCCTACCGCGTGATTGGCGTGGTCGAAAGCGCCAGCCAGATGGGATTCAGCTTCGGCAACCAGATGATCTATCTGCCCGAGCGCAACTACCGCGCCAAGCTGGACGCCAGCGCCAACCTGCAGGCCTTTGCGGTCAATCTGGAAAAAGGAACGGACCCGCAACCCGTCGTCGCGCAGGCGCGTCACCGCCTGCGTGCCTTGCGCGGCAGCGAAGACTTCGGGCAGTTCGTGGGCGATGAGGAGTTCAAGAAGTTCCAGAACTTCAACGCCGGCTTCGCCGCGCTGCTGGCCGGTGTGGGCGCCATCGCGCTCATCGTGGGGGGCGTGGGAGTGATGAACATCATGCTGGTGTCGGTGAGCGAACGCACGCGCGAGATCGGCATCCGCATGGCAGTGGGCGCGAGGCAAAGCGATGTGCGCCTGCAGTTCCTCATTGAGGCCGTGGTGTTGTGCTGTCTGGGCGGCTTGGTTGGCGTGGGCCTCTCGTGGCTCGGTGCCCAGGGACTCAACGCCGCTCAGCAGCTGCTGCGCGTGAGCGTGGACTGGCAGGCCCTGGCCGTGGCCTTTCTGGTGTCCAGCGCTGTCGGCCTGCTGTTCGGCACCGTACCCGCCCGCCGGGCCGCGGCGCTCAGCCCGGTGGACGCCTTGGCTCGGGAATGACAAGCATGACGACGCATCCAATGACCCTTTGCCCCTGGTGCTCACTGCCGGCCCTGCTGATCCTGGCGGGCTGCGCGCAAGCACCGACCCATGCGCCCCTGCCACCCGCCGCCCCGGCGGCCTGGATCACCGCAGCGACGAGCGCCACCGCCGGCCAAGCTGACGCAGATGCGCTGCTCACGCCAGAACTGCGTGATCTGCTGGCCCGCGCGGAGGCCGCCAACCGCGACCTCGCCGCCGCCGGCCTGCGACTGAAGCAGGCACGGATCCAGGCACAGCTCGGCGGCCTGCGCTTCACACCCAGCGCCGGACTCAGCCACAGCGCCTCTCGCCCGGTCGAGCCGCAGAGCAGCACGCGATTCGTGGACGTGGGAGGCGTGAGCGTGCCAGTCACCAGCCAGCAAGGCTGGAGCCGCAGCTATGGCGCCTCAATCGGTATCGGTTGGGAGTGGGACGTGTGGGATCGCCTCGCCCAGGGTCGCGCCGCCGCCGCCGCGCAGAGCGAAGCGGCACAGGCCGACCTCGCCACTGCCCGTGCCCAGCTGCGCCAGCAGGTGGCCGAGCGTTACTGGACCCTGCGCCTGCTCGCCGCCCAGCGGCCCTTGCTGGCCCGTCAGCGCGAGCTGGCCGAGGACATCTTGCAGCGTGTGCGGCTGCGTGTGCAAGAGGGCAAGCTGCTGCCGATCGAGGTCGACCGCGCCGCCGCCAGCCTTCAGCAGACCCAGGTGCGCCTGACCGACCTCGATGCCGACACCCTGCTGCAACGCCAGCAGCTCGCCCTGCTGCTGGATGAGGTCCTGCCTGGCCCCCAGCTGGCGGCGGAGAGCCCAGGTGGCGAGTTACCCGCACTCCCGGCCCTCACCCTGCCCGCGCCCGCCGAGGTGCTGGCGCGCCGGCCCGAGCTGCAACGCGCCCGCGCCCAGGTGGACGCCGCGCTGGCCCGATTGCGGGTCAGTCAGGCGCAGCGCTACCCGAGCCTCAGCTTCAGCGCCGGCCTGAGCACGGGCGGCGGCAGCGCCTCCGACTGGCTCGCCCAGCCGCTGCTTTCCCTGGCGGCCAACCTGGTGGTGCCGCTGATCGACTGGCAGCGCCTCGACCTGCAACAGGACAACGCGCGCACCGAGTTGGAACTGGCAGCGCTGCAGCTTCGCGATCAGATCGCTCGCAGCCTGGCCGAGGTGGAGGGTCTCCTGGTGGAGAACCAGCGTCTGCGAGGCCAGCAAGCCGCCAACCAGCTGCGCCTGCGCGAAGCCACGCAGGCCGCTCGGCAGGCCGCCTTGCGCCACGAACTGGGCACCATCAGCCGTGCCGACTGGCTGCAGCTCGAAGTGGCGCGGCTGGAGGCGGAGGTCGGCGCCCTGCAACTGCAGCTGCGCGAACGGGTGCAGAGGGTGCAACTGGTGCGGGCCTTCGCGCAGTAGCCGCCCGGGCGGCAGCACGGGGCCGGGTTCAGGCTGGCGTCTGCAGCGCCAACAACCTGCGGTAGCTGTCGACGCAATGCACCTCGGCGGCAGCGTGGACGGCCGCGCTGGCCTGGCGGCGCTTGGCTTCGACGTCCGGGGCGAAGGTGAACGAGGGATTCTTCGCGTCTCGTTGCATCGCCTGCGCCAGCGCCTCGCGCTCCGCGGCGTCGGGCCGCCAACCGAATAAGGGCCAGACTTCGGCGTCGAGCGCCGACACGAGGCGGGCGTAGTCGATCACCCGCAGTGGAGCGTGGGCGGGTGCCGCCTGGGCCGCCTCCAGTGCCGCCAGCAGCGCCGCCTGCAGCGTCTCCACCACGCGAGCGGCGTACACCTCGCGGGGAAGCTGCCAGCTCGTAGCCGGGTCGAGGCCCGGCAGCGCGTAGCCCAGCATGCCAGGCACCATTTGGGCACCCGGGGCACGCAGGTGAGAGGCGATCACCTCAAGGGGTTCCCGCACCAGCACCAGACACGGCACTTCGGGATAGCAGGCGCGAATCTGCTCCATGTGCAGCGCATGCCAGCTGTCGAATTTGACAAAGAATCGGCGCTCCGTTTCGCGCGCCGGCTGAGCGAGCAAACCCAGGACAGCGCGCAGCCAGCGACGCCGCTGACCGTCGTCAACGGCGGCACGCAGCACCCGGTCCACCGGACCCGGCTCGGACAGCACGCGATGCGCCGGGCTGTCGGCCAGCAGTTGGCTGACCAAGGTTGAGCCACAGCGAGACACGTGGAAGATGAAGCCGGTCGGGGCCAGGCCGGGATGCTCCACCAGCCAGGCTTCCGCTTCGCCGAGCGAGATGCTGCGGCGGAACAGTTGATGGAAGGGTCGATGCATCTGCCCGGCCAAGCTTTCTTCGAAGAAAGGCGCGGTGAGGTGCAGGTCGCCCAGGCGGGCCAGTTCGAAACGAGGCGCTCCGCTTTCGATGCGTACGGCGACCGGCAACCACCCCTGCAACGATGCCGCCATCACAAGCCCCTTTGCTCCAGCCAGCGCCGCTGCCCCTGTTGGCGTGCGGCACGCACTTCGTCGGCATCGAACCGCAAGCCCATGGCGGCTCCGGCAGCGCTCACCTCGGCATCAAAGCTCTCTGCAGCCAACACCTGCAGCCGATCGAGCAGGGCCCTGTCTTCCAGTGCGCGCGCAAGGAAGCGCTCCAAGCGCTCCCGGGCACCTTCCGGTGCCGCCGCTTGTCGCGCGAACACTTCCGCCTCGGCAGCCAGCGCGGCCTCGCCCGTGGGCAACAGGGACTGCAAGGCCGCGTTCACCTCGCAGTCAACCACCAGGTGAATGCGAGCCTCGTCCGGGCTGTCATTGCGCACGCGATGCGGAAGACTCAGATCCAGGTACCAGCACTCGCCCGCACGCATCGCCACGCGGACGCCGTCGACATGGAACTCGACCTGCGACGGGCTCACGATCGGCAGGTGCACGCGCACCAAGCCCCGTGGCAGTCCGATGTCGTAATCGCGGTGTTCGCGAATGACAGCCCCAGGCGCCAGGCGCAGCAGTCTCGCGCTTCGCAAGGGCGCTGGGAACGCCTGCAACCATGCGCTCAACAGGGGGCAGCGCTGCAGCCAGACGGTGGGTTGCAGGGCCGAAGATCCCAAGTCGCGACAGAGCAACTGGGTGGGATCGGCATCGACCGCCAGCAGAGCCAGGCCACTCCACCCGCCGTCGTGGTAACCCTGGTTGAAATGCGCCGTCCACGGTGCATCGGACATGCCCGCCAATTCTTGCGCCATCGGCGCAGCGGGTCGGTCCAGCGATGGCAGCCGAGCGAAACGGGGTGCCGAAATCAAGCCAGACGACTGATGTCAGCACGCAGCTGCGTGCCGCCTTCGTTGCTCGCGGAGAACTGAAGGTGCAAGGTGCCCAAGCTTGCGTGGTGCAAAGCATGCAGGCCGCCGGCCAGCGCGGCAGAACCTTGCAGCACCAGCGAAAACTGCTCGATGCGCGCGTTGCGGCTGGGTTTGGCACGAACGGCCTTGACACGATAGGCATGTCCGGCGAGCCGAACCCGCTGTCCTAGCAAAGCCGCGAAAGCGGCGGCCGGAGGCATGGCCCGGCCCGTTCCTGGCGCTGCCGTGGCGAGTGCGGGCAAGGGGGCGAGCATGGAGCCGCTGGCGGCGGCAAGCATCAGGGAGCGACGACGGTTCATGCGGTTCTCCGGTTCAAATGAGATGCGCTCACACGGCGACCAACTCTTCGGGTCGCCAGCACATGGCACGGTAAAGCTGGTCACGGTCGTCATCGCCGACGAAACGGAATCCCAGCCTCATGTAAAGGCGCATGGCGCCAGGGTTGTCAGCCGCCACGTGCAGGTGCACCGGTACGCCCAGATGCGAAGCTTGAGCCTGCAATCGGCAGAGCAATTGGGTGCCGATGCCTCGGCCGTGGGTTTGAGGCAGCAACGCGAAGTCAACGACGGTGTGTCCGTCGGGGTCTTCGGCCATGAGCAGGCGACCCACGCGCGTCGAGTCTTCCATCACCCACCAGTCCTTCGCAGCAGGATAAACACGCGCGTAATGGGCTTCGCGCAAGTCAAACTGCTGCCCCAGAAATGCCTGCTTCACAGCCTCCGGCCACCCGGTGGCAGCCAGTTCGCCGGCGCGCGTGCTGGCGTACAGCGCCAACCCGAACGGGCGATCGGCCGAGGCTTGGCGAGCGAGCAGGGTGATGGCCACGGTCAGTTGCGCGCGGGGAAGACGCCCTGCATGGCGATGATGAAGGTGACGGCCAGATAGGGCTGGCGGTTCTCGTGGGCCTGCCCACCACCGCTCGACGTCGTTCCCGCTGCCATGTTGACCAAATTGCTGGCAGGCGTGCGATACACCTTCGCGCCAGCCGCCAGTGCGACGCCGGGGCCAGGTGTCCCGGTGGTCCCGGCCGCCGCAGCATTCAGGCCATGGGTGTGCGCAGGCATCTCGGCGCTCGTCAGCGTGTGGGTGGGCGCGCCCACCTGCTCGCCCAGCACGCGCGGCGTGAGGCCAGGGCCCTGCCCCGCATGCATGGGCATGCGCCCTTGCATGTTCGGCAGGCCGAAGGTGGTCTGACCGTTACCGCCATAGGTGGTACCAAGCAGCGAGAAGAGCGCCGTGTTCTGCGCGATGGAGATGATCTGACCGTTGCAAAGGGCCCAGCCACGCGGCGCGAAGTTGCCGCCGAACATGCGGATCTCGCCAATGAAGGGTTCACTCACAGCACTCTCCTAGTTGCGCGACGGGAAGATGCCGAACAGCGCGATGATGAAATTCACCGCCAAGCTGGGGGCCATGTTGTTGTGCGGCTGGCCACCGCCCGCGGGGCTGATCAGCCCGCCGGCCATGGCCACCGAAGGGGCGCCGTCGCCATACAGGTTGACGCTGGCAGCACCCGGCGCCCCGGTGGGCCCAACGGCGGCACTCACCGCCGCGGTGCTGGCCTGCTGTGCATGGGCATGCGGCGGCAGTTGCTGCGCGCTCAGTGATTCCGCCTCCGTCCCGAGCGCCTGACCAATCACGTAGCTGGGCAGACCCGGCCCCGTACCCATGCCGATCGGCACGCGCCCGGACAGATTGGGCAATGCGAAGGTGACTTGACCGTCACCCCCATACGTGGTGCCGATGAGCGCAAACAGCGCGTCGTTTTGCGCGATCGGCATCAACTGACCCTGGCACATGGCCCAACCGGCCGGAGCGAAGTGGCCGCCAAACATGCGGATTTCACCAATGAAGGGAGTGGTCACGGTCGGCTCCTAGTTGCGCGAAGGGAAGACACCCTCTAGGGCGATGATGAAGTTCACGGCCAGGCTGGGCTGCATGTTGTTGTGCGCCTGGCCGCTGCCCGCGATGCCGCCCGTACCAGCCGCCAAGGGTGTCAGCGTGCCGCCGGTTGCGTAAGCGTCGACTCCGCCCCGCCCCTTGGCCCCCAAGGCAGCATTGGAAGGGTTGGTGGCGCCTGCGATGTCACCCGAAGCCCGAACGCCATGGCTGTGGGGCGGCAGTTGCTGCTGGATGAGTGTGACGCTGGCTTGACCGGAAAGCTCGCCCTGCGTGACGTTGGGCAGACCCGGGCCATTTCCCCAGTGAACGGGGGCCCGCCCGCGAAGGTCGGGCAGCGCGAAGGTCGTCGCCCCGTTGCCACCGTAAGTGGTGCCAAGCAGGGCGAATAGCGCCTGGTTCTGCATGATGGGCAGCAACTGGCCCGCGCAGAACGCCCAGCCCCGCGGGGCGAAGTTGGCGGCAAACATCTTGATTTCGCCGAGGAACGGTACGGCCATAGCGGCCTCCTTCAGTTGAAGATGGCTTCAAACTCCGCGGGCTCCCCACCCAGCGGCACCAGAAAGATGTCCATTGACCCGAGGCGCGGATGTTCCACGGGGTGCTGCCCTTGCGCAAGCGGCGCGGGGGACTGCGCCCGGAACAGCAGCGAGAAGCCGCTGCGTACCCCCGGTCGCGGAAACCGCAGCGGCGTAGCGCTGACCAACTGCATGGGCAAGCCCGCCACCCTAATCGTCTGGCCCTGCTCGGGCTCGAAGTCCTGCAGGGTCAGGGTGTTCAGCACGGGCGACGCCGCCTCGCGCCGGCGCGCCAAGCCAGCAGGGCCACGCCCGCCAGCAGCAATGCGCCGGGTTCGGGCACATTGCCACCACCGCCACCGCCGTCATCCGGGCGGGTCTGCAGCGTGATGGTGATCAGGCCAAAGGTCTCGAAGTCGGCCAATCCCCCAGTGAACAGCATGCTGCCGATGTCGAGCGACAGCGAATGCGGGCCAAGGAAGCTCAACCACCCATCGCTGAAGTTCGAGAAGCCGCTGTGGCTGGAGATGCTGGCACCGACGATGGTCTCGCCAAAGATATCGAGCTGCTCGAACAGGTACTCGGCGCCTGCGGCATAGCCGGGGTTCTGCTGACCCTGGCCATTTACCGCACCGCTGCCCAAGCGCACCTGGATGGTGTACTCGCCAAGATCCACCGACTCGCCTGGCAGCATGAAGCTACCAATGTTGGTAGCGTCCCCGGCCGCAATCTCCGCGCCCGCGCCTACCAGGACCTGATCCACCAGACTCACCGGGTTCGAGTCGCCCGCGATGCCGTTCGGTGACAGCAGGCTGATCTTGACTTGGTCACCGGTCAGCCCGGCCGCCTGCGTGAGGCCCGACAGCACCAAGGCCAGGCTCGCCAATCCCATTCGCCACCACTTCATCAGAAGCTCCAGAAAGAAATCCGGCGCAAGCGGCGCCGCGTCGCAATCGGCTCAAAGTGATGACGCATATCGCGCGCCAGCTTCGAATTCGTGTTGCCAAGTGAGCACTTGGCTTGCTGATCACTCAGACGCTACGCGCGACTGTCAGCGACACCGACAGGGGGTTAACCCTGGCGAAGCCAGTGATCCAGGTCGGGGTAGCCGCCCGGCTTGCACATGCCGAGGGCTAGCAAGGTGGCTACCCCGGGCACCACGCCCCATTGGCAATTCATGAGCAAGGCACCTGCCTGGCCCTTGTAGCCCCCCGGGTGGAACAAAAGGGGCGGTGGCAGGCGAAGGTGCACCAGCGCTGCCCAGGACCAGGCGATGGCCGCCATCTCCTCCTGCGGCCCAGCGTCCAGGGTCCCGCTTGCCCTTGCCCTCTCGGCTGGGGTGAGCACTGCCAGATGACCGGCCTCGTGAAGCAGGTCGCCCGGGCTGAGCAGACAGGCCGGATCGTGACGGAGTCCGCCAGGGATCAGGGTCACGCCGGGGAGAAAGCTGTCTGACGAAACCGCGCCGACTTCCACCCGCAAGCCAATGCCTTCCAGAAACATCAGGATGGCTTCGCGGCCGGACTCGCTCATCGGATGATGCGCAGCGCGTTGGCTAAGTCGTCCATGAGGTCCTGCGGGTCTTCCAGGCCCATGGCCAGGCGCAGCACCGTGCCTTGCGCCCCGTCGCGGATACCAGCCAGTTCATAGGGCACGGCCAGACTGACCGGGCCGCCCCAGCTCCAAGCGATGCGAAACAGCTGCAGGGCGTCCACCGAGGCCTCCACCTGAGAGGCAGACACCTCGGGGGCAAAGCGCAACGAGACCAGGCCAGCGGCCGCGCGGCAAGTCTGCGCCCAGTGGGCGTGACCGGGCGAGTTCGGCAGTGCCGGGTGCAGCACCTGAGCCACGCCGGGCAGTTGCTGCGCCCACTGAGCGATGCGGCGCGCGGCGGCATCTTGCGCGGCGTAGCGCAGCGCCAGGCTGGGCAAGTTGCGCAGCACCAGCTCCACGTCGTTGGCGCCCACGCCCAGGCCGCTGCGACCGTGCGCGGTGGCCAGGCGGGCGAACAGGGTTTCGTCGCGCGTGCAGACCGAGCCCATCAACACATCGCCCCCGCCGCTGGGGTACTTGGTGAGCGCGTGGATGGTCAGATCCACGGCCAGGCCGCCGGGCAGCGCGAAGGCGTCGAAGGCCAGACCGCAGCCCCAGGTGTTGTCCAGCGCCACCACGGCCTGCGGCGCGGCTTCGCGCGCGACATGGATGAGGCCGAGCAGATCGGGGAACTCCAGCGTCACCGAGCCGGCGGCTTCCAGCCAGATGAGCTTCGTCTGCGGCGTGATGACGGCACGCAGGCTCTCGGCGTCCAGCGGGTCGTAGACGGCGTGCTGCACGCCCCAGCGCGCAAGGTCGTGGCGAGCACTGGCGCGGCTTGGGCCGTAGACGTTGCTAGGAATGCAGAGCTGATCGCCGCTGGCCAGCAAAGTCTGATTGACGAGATTCAACGCCGCCAGGCCGCTGGGCGCCAGCAGTGCATGGGTGGCGCCTTCCAGCTCAGCGATGCGGCTCTCCAGCGCGAAGGTCGTGGGCGTGCCGTGCAGGCCGTAGGTGTAACCATCGCGGTCCTTCCAACTCGTGCGGCGCAGCGCGGCCACACTGGGCAGGAAAATGGAGCTGCCCTTGTGCACCGGCAGCACCGGCGACTCGAACCCTGCGGGTGGCTGGTACGCGTGGTGGATGAGCGAGGTGCTGCGCTGCGTCATACCGGCATGGCGACGAGGTCGTGCCCTTCGGCGGCCACCACGCGGGCGCGCGTGAACTCGCCCACCTTGAGCTGCTTGCTCGCCTTTTGCGGCGGCAACAGGCGCACGGTGCCGTCGATCTCCGGCGCATCGGCGAAGCTGCGGCCCACGCCGCCCTTCTTGCCCATGGCCGGCGCGCTGTCGATCAGCACCTGCAGCTCCTGGCCCACGCGGCGCGCCAGGCGCTCGGTGGAGACCTTCTCGGCCACCGCCATGAAGCGCGCCCGGCGCTCCTCGCGGACAGCGTCGGGCAACGCGCCCGGCAGCTCGTTGGCCGTTGCGCCGGTGACCGGCGAGTAGGCAAAGCAGCCGGCGCGGTCGATGCCGGCCTCCTGCACGAAGTCCAGCAGGTGCTGGAACTCCGCCTCGGTCTCGCCGGGGAAGCCGGCGATGAAGGTGGAGCGCACCACCAGCTCGGGGCAGGCTGCGCGCCAAGCCTGCAGTCGGTCGAGGTTCTTCTCACCGCTGGCCGGGCGCTTCATGCGCTTTAGCACCTCGGGGTGCGAATGCTGGAAGGGCACGTCCAGGTAGGGCAGCACCAGGCCCTCGGCCATCAGCGGCAGCAGTTCGTCCACATGCGGGTAGGGGTACACGTAATGCAGGCGCACCCAGGCGCCGTATGGCTTGGCCAGTTCGCCCAGTTCGCGCACCAAATCGAGCATGCGCGTCTTCACCGGCTTGCCGTCGAAGAAACCCATGCGGTACTTGGTGTCCACGCCATAGGCACTGGTGTCCTGGCTGACGACGAGCAATTCCTTGACGCCGCCTTCGAAGAGCGCACGCGCCTCCTTCAGCACATCTCCCACTGGTCGCGAGACGAGATCGCCTCGCATGCTCGGAATGATGCAGAACGAGCAGCGGTGGTTGCAGCCCTCGCTGATCTTCAGGTAGGCGTAATGCTTGGGCGTGAGCTTGATGCCCGCCGCGGGCACCAGGTCCAGGAAGGGGTCGTGCGGTTTCGGCAGCGCCGCGTGCACCGCGTCCATCACCTCTTGCGTGGCATGCGGACCGGTCACGGCGAGCACCTTGGGGTGGATGGAACGCACGAGGTTCTCGCCCCCTTCTGCCTGCTTGGCGCCCAGGCAGCCGGTGACGATGACCTTGCCGTTCTCGGCCAGGGCCTCGCCGATGGTGTCCAGGCTTTCCTTGACGGCGTCGTCGATGAAGCCGCAGGTGTTGACGATCACCAGGTCGGCGCCGGCAAAGGTCTTGGAGGTGGTGTAGCCCTCGGCGGAGAGCTGGGTGAGGATGAGTTCGGAGTCGGTCAGCGCCTTGGGGCAGCCGAGCGAGACGAAGCCCACCTTGGGCGTGGCGAGGTCGTTCATGGCGCGGATTGTCCCGCGCCCGGCGAGGCGCTACTTGCGCCCGAAGGGGTTGAAGCCGCCGACCTTGCTCATCTGCTCCTGCATCTGGGCCAGGAGCTGCTTGCTCTGTTCCATGTAGTTGCCGAGCAAGCCTTGCATGCCCGGCGCCTGCCCCTGCATGAACTGCGACCAGAGTTCGGGATTGAAACCGGCGGCGCCGGCGCCCGACTTCGCGAACTGCTGCTGCATCTCGCTCACGGCCTGCAGATTGCGGGCCATCAGGTCTTGCAGCGGACCTTGCAAGGCCTGGCCGTAGAAGCGAATGATCTGCTGCAGCATGTTGGTGGAGAACATCGGCGCGCCGGCGGTCTCCTCTTCCAGAATGATTTGCAGCAGGATGGAACGGGTGATGTCTTCGCTGCTCTTGGCGTCACGCACTTCGAAATCCTCGCCGGCCAGCACCATCTGCTTGACATCGGCCAGGGTCACATAGGCGCTGGCCTGGGTGTCGTAGAGACGGCGGTTGGGGTACTTCTTGAGCACGCGCACCGGGCTCGGGCTGGGTTCGGCGGCGTCGGCACTGGCGCGGCGGCGGGTGGCCATAGGGGGCTCTCCTGAAGGTGGACGGCATTCTAGGGAGCGGCCGTGCAAGCTTGGTTCAGATCGCGTACAAGCGCGGCTTCCGACCGCCGAGGAGCGCACCTTGTCCATCACCCTGACAGTCAACCGCCGCGAGCATCGCCTCGACATCGACCCTTCCACGCCCCTGCTCTGGGCGCTGCGCGACGAACTCGGCATGACCGGCACCAAGTTCGGCTGCGGCATGGCGCAGTGCGGCGCCTGCACGGTGATGCTGAACGGCCAGGCCACACGCAGCTGCGTACTGCCCGTCTCGACGCTGGCCGGGCAGCAGGTCGCCACCATCGAGGGCCTGTCCGATGACCAGGTGGGTCGCGCCGTCCAGGACGCCTGGGTGCGTCACGATGTGGCGCAATGCGGCTACTGCCAGAGCGGCCAGGTGGTGGCCGCCACGGCGCTGCTGAAGGCCAAGCCGGTGCCGAGCGACGCCGACATCGATGCGGCCATGGCCGGCAATCTGTGCCGCTGCGGCACTTACCTGCGCATTCGCGCCGCCATCCACGACGCCGCCCGGGCGCTGCGCTGAAGGAATCGACATGCTCAAGCACCTCACGCAATGCCTGCCGCAGTCTGCGCCCTCGCGCCGCCGCTTCATGGTCAGCAGCGTCGGTGGCCTCACCGGCCTCGCGCTCTGGCCCGCCTCGGGCTTCGCGCAATCAAGTGGTGAATCGAAGGGCCAGGCCCTGAAACCGACCGAGCAGCCTGCAGCCTTCATCAGCATCGCGCCGGACGGCAGCACGACGATCCTTTGCAACCGCATGGACATGGGCCAGGGCATCGAAACCGCCCTGGCCATGATCTGCGCCGAAGAGCTGGACGCAGACTGGAGCCGCGTGAAGACCGGCTTTGGCGACCAGCGACCAAACTACGTCGACCCCGGCATGGGCATGCACCTCACCGGCGGCTCGAACTCGGTGAAGAACAGCTACCAGCAGTACCGCGAGTTGGGCGCGCGCCTGCGCGCCATGCTGATCGCGGCTGCGGCACAGGCCTGGCAACTGCCCCCTGCGCAGTTGCAAGCAGCCAAGGGCGTGGTCAGCGGCGGCGGGCGCAGCGCCGGCTACGGTGAACTGTTCGACGCTGCCATGCGACAAAGCGTGCCGGCCACCGTGCCGCTGAAGGATCCGGCGCAGTTTCAATTGATCGGCCGCCCCACCGGCCTCAAGGTGGCCGACGCCAAGAGCCGTGGCACGCAGGTCTACGGCATGGATATCCGCCTGCCGGGCATGCTCACGGCCGTCATCGTGCGGCCGCCGGTGTTCAACGGCCGCCTGCGCCGCCACGACGCAACGGCGGCGCTCAAGCTGCCCGGCATCAAGGCGGTCTTCCCCGTCGCGCTGGATCGCGGGGGGCAGGGCCTGGCCGTGGTGGCCAGCGGCTACTGGCCGGCGAAGCAGGCGCGCGAGGCCTTGGTCATCGAATGGGACCTGGACGGACTGGAGCGCGCTGACAGCGCCGCGCTGGCGGCGCGCTGGCGCCAGATGCTGCGGGATCAACCCGGCCTGCCCGCGCCACAGCCGCATTTCAAGGCCAATCTGGCGCCGCTGGCAGGCGCGCCGCGCAAGCTGGTGGCCGAGTTCAGCTTCCCTTACCTGAACCATGCGCAGATGGAGCCCCTGACCTGCACGGTGGACCTGCGGGCCGATCGTGCCGACCTCTACTACGCCTCGCAGATGCCCGGCGTGGACGCCGGCGCCGTCGCGGCGCTGACGGGGCTGCCGCCGGAACGCGTGCAGATTCATGTGCAGATGGCTGGTGGCGGTTTCGGCCGCCGCGCCACGCCCACGGCGGAGTTCGTGCGCGAAGCCACGGGGGTGGCCATGGGCCTGGCACAGGCCGGGCAGCGCGCGCCAGTGAAAGTGGTGTGGAGCCGTGAGGACGACCTGAAGTCCGGCTACTACCGCCCGCTGACCCTGCACCGCGCCGAGATCGGTTTCGACGCCCAGGGGCGCATCCTCGCCTGGGACCACCGCATCGCCAGCCAGAGCATCCTCGCCGGCTCGCCCTTCGAACCCTTTATGGTGCAAAAGGGGGTGGACGTGACGACCACCGAAGGCATGCGCGAGCCCTACGCCATTCCCATGCAGTTGAACGTGCACCACCCCAAGGTCAATGTGCCGGTGCTGTGGTGGCGCTCCGTGGGCAGCACCCACACCGCCTTCGTGATGGAGACGCTCATCGACGAGATCGCCCAGGCTACGAAGCAGGACCCGGTGGCCTACCGCATGCGCCTCTTTGGGGACAAGGCGCAGCGTCACCGCGCCGCCCTGCAGTTGGCGGTCGACCAGAGCGGTTACGGAAAGCGCAAGCTCAAGGCCGGCCAGGCCTGGGGCGTGGCGGTGCATGAGAGCTTCGAGTCGGTGGTGGCCTATGTGGTCGTGGCCCATCTCAGCGGCAAGGGCAAGGCGCGCAGCCTCGTGCTCGACGAAGTGCACGCCGGCGTGCATTGCAACCTCTCTGTGAATCCGCGCACCGTCGAGGCGCAGGTGCAGGGCTCGGTGGCCATGGCGCTGTCGACCACACTGCCTGGGAGCTCAATCACGCTCAAGGACGGTGTCGTTGAACAGAGCAATTTCCACGACTACCGCGTGGCCCGACTGCCCGAGATGCCCAAGGTGCTGAGCGTTCACATCGTGCCTTCCTCCGATCCGCCCAAGGGCATGGGCGAACCCGGAGTACCTCCTTTGGCGCCGGCCTTGGCCAACGCCCTGGCACGACTGGGCGGCGGACGCCAACGCGAACTGCCCTTCCAGATTCCCGCCTGAACCCCTGGCGCCTGTAGACAGGGCCTTTGCCGATTCGGCTGCCGGGGGCTTGGCACCAGGTCTTGTGGCATGTCCCGCGAACTCGGATGGGCACCTCTTGCATGCCCGTTTGCCAAGGGGCACTGCCGGCCGCGCCCTGGCCGTTTGATCTGGGAGGTCGAGGCCGATGCCAAGGTCGTGAAGACTTTGGGGCAGGCGTTCAACCGAGCGTTGAACCTGTGCGCTTCGGATGCCCTTGCGCTTGGGCCGAACCAACCGCGCTTTGGTTTGCCGATGAAGCGGCTGGCGCCGCTCATACAGGCGCGTCACACCGGCCTTTTCACCGCCGCGCCTCCGAAGCCCGATGATGAAGTGGACTGATCATCTGAGGCGTGCGCTTCAAGACTGGACAGATGCCCACCCTCACGCGGCCCATCGGCTCCCTGCTGGCAACGGCAAAGGCCTTCGCAGCCTCGCAACCCGGCCTGCTCGAGCAGGCGCGCGACAGCAAACAACGGTCGACCAGCTTTTGCGCCGCACCCGCGTGCGTCCCGGCTTAAGTTGGTGCGACGCCGTCACCTGCGGCTGCTTCGACGAGACCGCACAGCAACTCGGGCAAACCCACCGAGCAGTGATAACGCCCGCTACCTGGCGCACTGGAGAGGCGCTGTCGGGGTCGGCGGCGCTCGCATCACCCGCGCCCATGCGGTGGATGACCCCGCGTTGGCTCCATACGGCCCAGGCCTTCATCTGGCGGCTCGGTGGCGAGAACGGGCTTGTCGGTTTCGTCGAACATCGAGGTCGGCATCTCGGTGCGCACAAGCGCCTGCGCCAGCCTGACGGGCGCTCGGCTAGATGGTCAACGTCACCCGGAAGCCCAAGAGCATTCAGCCATCGACGCCCTGAGAGCGCCCCCCCTTGCATGAAGCGCCAGTACGCCAACTCAGGGCCAATCCGGATGCGAACAGACAACGTTGTCAGTCTAATCCTGGCATGCGCTTCTTGGTTGAACTGGCGATGGCTGCGGTCGGTGGCGGGCGGGTGACCCCATGCTGAATCGACGCGTGCTCTTGGCCGCAGGACTGAGTGCCTCGGCCAGGGCGAACGATCGCGATCCGCTGGTTGTGGCCAGCTACCCCAGCCTGGACGAAGGAATCAAGGTCGCCAAGCCGCTATTCGAAACACATCTCCAGGCAGACCGTCTGCGCCTGCGCAGCCTCTCGTACAGCGATCATCACAACGCCATGCTGACCAGCTTGGCCACGGGCACCAGCCTTCCTGATCTGATGGGATTGGAACTGGACTTCATCAGCAAGTTGATCGAGTCCGGCGCACTCGAAGACCTGCGCAAGCCGCCCTACCTGGCGCTGCGCCATGCAGCTGCGCTGGTGCCGTACACCTTGGCTCAAGCCCGACGCAGCGACGGTGCGCTGTGCGCATTGCCGGTGGACATCGGCCCCGGCTGCCTCTTCTATCGGCACGACTTGCTTCAGCAAGCTCACGTTGACCCCCAGCAGTTGACAGGATCCTGGGCCGACTTCCTCGCCGCCGGTCGGCAAGTGAAGATGCGCACCGGCCGGCTGCTGATACCCAGCGCGAACTCGCTGGCCAAGCTGGTGGTGCGAGCCAATGTGCCGAACGGCCAAGGCATCTTTTTCGACGCCGACAACCGCCCCCTGTTCAACGAGGCTCGGTTCGAATTGGCCTTTGAACTGGCCCGGCAGGCGCGACGCGATGGCTTGGACGGCAAAGTCACTGCCTGGAGCACCGAGTGGGCGGAAGGCTTCCGACGCGGTCGCTTCGTCACCGAGATGAGTGGAGCCTGGATGGCAGGTCAGATGGCCACCTACATTGCCCCGGGCACCAAAGGTCTATGGCGCGTGAGCCAGCTTCCGGCGGGAGCCTTCGCGTCTTGGGGCGGCTCGTTCTACGCCATCCCGGCTGCATTGCCACCCGAACGCAAGCTCCGCGCGTGGCGGCTGTTGGAGTTCCTGGCCACCGACCGGGGCATGCAACTGGCCGCTTTCAAGGGACTGGACGCTTACCCCTCGCTGCTCAGCGCGGCGCAGGACCCCTTCCTTGATCAGCCCGTCGAATTCCTGGGCGGCCAAGCGGCGCGAAAGATCTGGCGCGAGGCCAGCACGCGCATCCCGGCGTTGGTGGTGAATCGTCTGGACCGCATGGCGATCGAAGTCATGACCGCCGAGATGGATCGCGTTCTGGAGGGCGGAAAACCCATCCCCGCTGCGCTTCGCGATGCGCAGAGAAAGGTGCTCCGTCGTGCGCGTCGCTAAGCCGTGGCGGCTCAGCAAGCGCTGGGCACCCTACCTGTTCGTCGCGCCGTTCTTCGTCCTGTTCGCCATCTTTGGTCTGTATCCCCTGCTCTTCTCGGCCTGCGTCTCCTTCTTCCGCTGGGACGGCGTGGGCGAGATGCGCTGGGAGGGCTTTGGCAATTACGTCTATGCGCTGTACCTGGAAGACCTGCCATGGTCACAGGTGCTGAGCAGTGCGTTCTGGCTGGACCTGTACGAGCGCGACTTCTGGCGCGCGCTGGGCAACACGCTGTGGATCGGCATCGCCGCCAGCTTGCCGCAGCACTTGGTCGCCATCCCCTTGGCCTGGTTCCTGCACACGCGCCTCACCAGGATGCGCAATGCCGTGCTTGGCATGTACTTCCTGCCATTCATCACGAACTCGGTCGCCATCGTGCTGGTGTTCCAGGCCATGTTCTCCTCGCAGTACGGGCTGGTGAACGCGGTGCTGACAGGCATCGGACAGTGGCAGGTGGCCGGCATACAGCCGCTGGCCTGGCTCTTCCCCACGGATTTCATCGACTGGGATCGGCCCGACAAAACCAAGTGGATCGTGGCCTTCGTGGTCTGGTGGCGTTACGTGGGCTGGAACACCGTGCTGTACCTGGCGGCCATCCAGACCATTCCGAAGGACCTGTTCGAGGCTGCGCGCGTGGACGGAGCGACGCGTTGGCAGCAACTCCTGCACGTGGTGCTGCCGCAGCTGCGGCCGATGATCTTTTTCGCCGTGACGCTCTCCCTGATCGGAAGCCTGCAGCTCTTCGAGGAGCCCTATGTGCTCACCAACTTCCGAGGGGGCGAGGTGCCGGGCGGTGTCATTCAGGAAGCCGAGACCTCGGCCATGTACCTGCTGAAAGTTGCTCTCAACGACGGCGACTTCGGCACCGCCTCGGCCATCGCCTGGCTGCTCTTCCTCTTCGTGGCGGCGCTCACTGCGCTGAACAACCGTGTTCTCAAGCCCAAGGACTGAACGGCTGACGGCGCCGCTGACCTACCTATTGGTAGGGCTGGGCGCGTTGATCATGCTCGCGCCGTTCTACACCATGCTGGTGTTCGCCACCCATGGCAGTGCCGAGATTCTTTCCATGCCACCGCCCATCTGGTTCGGAGACCAGCTCGGCGCCAATGTCAACGACCTGATCGAGCGGCGGCCGCATTTCTGGTCGGCCTTGTGGCGCTCGCTCTGGATCGCGGGGCTCACGGCGCTGCTCAATCTGTTCTTCTGCGCGCTCGCCGGCTACGCCTTCGCGCTGCTCGAGTTCCGATTCAAGGAAGCGCTGTTCGGATTCATCCTCGCGACCATGCTGCTGCCGAGCTTCCTCAGCATGATCCCCACCGTCATGCTGATGCAGCAGCTGGGCTGGATCGACAGCGCCAAGGCGCTGGTCATACCCGGCGCCTGTGGCGCCTTGGGCATCTTCATGATGCGCCAGTACGTGCGCAGCGCCGTACCCCGCGAGCTCATCGATGCCGCGCGCATCGACGGTTGCGGTGAGTTCGAGATCTTCTGGCGCGTGGTGCTGCCCCTGCTTGGACCGGCCCTCGGCACGCTGGGTCTGATCACCTTCATCGGCCAGTACAACAACTTCGTCGGTGCTCTGCTGGTGCTGCGCGACCAGGATGTATTCACCGTGCCCCTGGTGCTGCGCTCGCTGCAGGGCACCACAGGTGCCACGGTCGGCGCACTGAGCGCAGGTGCAGCCATCACTGTCATGCCGCTGCTGCTTCTCTTCGTGTTCTTCTCTCGCCGCTTGATTGCGGGCCTCGCTGCGGGCGCCGTCAAAGGCTGACGGCCGGCGCAATCCCATCCCTTCCCTGCCCCACGAATCCTTTCATGTCCATGCTTGACATCTCGGCCGCCGCGCACGTGCCCACCGCTCCCTCAGGCCTGAGCCTGCCAGCGCCGGAAACCCTGCAGCAACTGGGACAGCGCTTCACATGGGGCGTGGCCACGGCTGCCTTTCAGATCGAAGGCGCGAACCAGACCGATGGACGCGGCGAGTCGATCTGGGATCGCTTTTGTGCCACGCCAGGCAAGGTGCGCAACGGTGATGACGGCAGCCAGGCTTGCGATCACTACCGCCGCTGGCCGCAGGACGTGGCGCTGATGCGCCAGCTCGGCATCGACGCCTACCGCTTCTCCATCGCCTGGCCCCGCGTGCAGGCACTCGGTCATGGCGCCTGGAACGACAAGGGCATTGCCTTCTACGACCGCCTCATTGATGCCCTGCTGGATGCCGGCATTCAGCCCCATGCCACGCTGTACCACTGGGACCTGCCTCAGGCGCTCCAAGACGAGGGCGGCTGGCTGTCGCGCGTGACCGTGCAGCGATTTGCGGAGTACGCCGAGCGCATGGGCCGCCTCTTCGGTGATCGCATGCACTCGCTCGCCACCCACAACGAACCCTGGTGCACCGCCGTGCTCGGGCATGAAACCGGCCAGTTCGCACCAGGATGGCGCGATCAAGTGGCCGCCGTACAGGTCTCTCACAACCTGCTGCTTTCACACGGGCTGGCGCTGCAGGCGCTGCGCGCCGCCGGCGTGAAGTGCCCCTTGGGCATCGTGCTCAACCAGAGCAGCCGCAGCGCCGCCAAGCCCAAGGACCAGCCCGCCGCCGACCTGGCCTACGCCAAGTTCGTGCGCCGCTTCATGGACCCCCTGCTGCTGGGCCGCTACCCGCAGTTGGACGGCTTCGTGCAGCCCACGGCGCTCGAAGGTGACATGGCCCTGATTCGACAACCGCTCGACTTCCTCGGTATCAACTACTACACCCGCTTGTGGGTGAGCCAGGACGGCTTGCCGCCGCCCGCCGAACTGGGCCGCACCGACATGGGCTGGGAGATCTACCCCGACGGACTGCGCGAACTGCTCGTGGGCCTGCAGCGCGAATACCCGCTGCCACCGATCTACATCATGGAGAACGGCATGGCCAACGCGGACCAGGTGGTCGATGGCCAGGTGCAGGATCTGGAGCGCGTGGACTACCTGCGCAGACACCTTCAGGCGCTGGCCGAAGCCAAGGCAGAAGGCGTCGACATCCGAGGCTATTTCGCCTGGAGCCTGATGGACAACTTCGAATGGGACAGCGGGTATGCCAAGCGCTTCGGCCTTGTGCACGTGGACTACGCCACCCAACAGCGCACGCCCAAGGCCAGCTTCGATTGGTACCGGCGCACCGCGCAAGCCACGCGCCAGGGAGCTGCGAATGCATGAGCTCCTGGCTGCCCTGGTGTTCACCCTTGCACCGTTGACCGCGCTGGCGCAAGGCTCGCAAGCCGCACATGAAATGGCCCGCGCCATCGGCCAAGGGGTCAACTTCGGAAACATCTTCGACGCCCCGCAGGAGGGTGCCTGGGGCCTGCGCCTGACCGACGACTACTTCGAGCGCGTGGGCGATGGCACGCCGATTCGCAGCGTTCGCCTGCCGGTGCGCTGGAGCAACCACGCCAGCACCGATTCCGCTGCGCGCATCGACCCCGCGTTCATCACGCGCATCACCGGTGTCGTGGACCGCCTGCTGGCACGCGGCGTCGTGGTCATCCTCAACCTACACCATTACCGCCAACTGGACGGCGATCCCCTGGACCCAGGCGAGACCCGTGTGGACGACGCGGTGGTGGAGCAACGCTTCCTGTCCATCTGGCGCCAAGTGGCACAACACTTCGCACAGCGCAGCCCCCGCCTGCTGTTCGAGGTCTACAACGAGCCCCATGGTCGGCTCACGGCACGCTGGAACGACCTGCTGCGTGAAGCCCTCGGCGTCATCCGGGCCAGCAACCCGACGCGACTGGTGGTGATCGGGCCCACCCACTGGAACGCCGCGACGGCACTGCCCGAACTGCAGTTGCCGCCCGACCCGCACCTCATCCTCACCGTTCACCACTACGAGCCCTTTGACTTCACGCACCAGGGTGCGGAATGGGTGGAGCCGCGCAAACCCACAGGTCTGGACTGCTGCGACGCTGCGCAACGCGCGCACATGGCCCGCATGCTCGACCTGGCCGTGCAAGACCAGGAGCGTCGCGGATACCCCTTCTTTGTGGGCGAGTGGGGGGCCTACAGCAAAGCGCCGCCTGCTGCGCGGCTGCGCTACACCCGCACGATGCGCGAGCTCATGAAGGAACGTGGATTGCCTTGGCTGTACTGGGAGTTCTCGGCCGGCTACGGCTTTTATGACCCGGAGCGGCGGCAGTGGCGGGAGCCTCTCTACCAGGCCCTGTTCGGCCCAGACACCGCGCAGCCGCGCTGACAGCGAGCAAAAGCCGGACAGCACCGCCACCGCACAATGCCGCGCATGACGAAACGCGAAGCCGGTGGGCCGGCAACCATCATCGACGTCGCGCGCGAGGCCCAGGTCTCCATCAAGACCGTATCGCGCGTCGTCAACGCCGAGCCCGGTGTGCATGAGGAGACACTCAAGCGGGTCAAAGAAGCGATCGAGCGCCTGCAATATCGGCCCAAGCTCAGCGCTCGGGCTCTGGCAGGCGCGCGCAGCTTCATCGTGGGTCTCTTCTACTTCGATGAGCAATCAGCCTTCATCGGCAACCTGCAGCGCGGTGCCACACAGACATGCCGTGAACTGGGCTATCACCTCATCGTGGAGCCGCTGCAGGCCAGCGCGACCGACCTCGTCTCGCATGTCGAACGCTCTCTGTCCGCACTCCGCCCCGACGGCGTCATCTTGGCTCCACCGCTGTGCGACCACGCCGAGGTTCTGCAAGCCATGCAGCGCCAGGGCACGCGCATCGTGAAACTCTCTCCACGGGAATTGCAGGGCAGTTGCATCGGCATCGACGACGTTCAGGCGGCGCGCGAACTCACCCAGTTGTTGCTGGACGCCGGCCACCAGCGCATCGGCTTTCTGCAAGGCCCCCCGGATCAAATCGCCAGCCAGCGTCGGCAGCAAGGCTTCAGCGCGGCGCTGCGCGCCGCGCGTCGCAAGGCCGCCTGGGTCTGGCCTGGAGACTTCACCTTCCAGTCCGGCGTGGCAGCCGCACGCATCTGGCAGGACCAGCCCAACCGCCCCAGCGCCGTGTTTTCAGCCAACGACGACATGGCGCTTGGGTTGATGGCCGAAGCGCGCCGGCTCGGTCACCAGGTGCCGGAAGCCCTGTCGGTGGTCGGCTTCGACGATGCCCCTGCAGCATCCATGGTCTGGCCCGGTCTCACCACCGTGCGCCAGCCGCTGGAGGACATGGCTGCCCGGGCGGTGCATCTGCTGGTGGGACAGAACACTCAACCCTGCCGCATCGTGATGCCGCACCGTTTGATGTTGCGCCAGTCGGTGCAAGAGCGCGCCGAGGCCTGAACCAGACCTCGGCAGCGGGACCTCGCATGGGGTGGGTCAGTTCATCCGGCGCTGGAAGAACCCATTGAGCGTGAGCCGCCCAGGACCGGGCGCCCGCAGCATCGCGGCAGGACACTGGATGTCCCCGGAATGGAGCAGGCTGCCGTCGTAGAACACCGCGCGGTTCCAGCGGGCCGGCACACGTCCTATCACCTCAAAGAGTGCATTGCTCTGAGTCATGTAGGCCGCCGGCACGCCATACCGCCGCTCGAAGCGCATGGCATCGAGATGATTGGCATCCTGGAAGAGGCGCTCCGTGTCTTCCTGCGAAAGACGGGAGCGGAAGAACACGGTGCCGCCGAGTCGCTCGTCTTCAAACAGGTAGTGCACGAGTGCACCCACGCGCTGGTCGGCAGCCAATCCGGAGTCGTCGCGGTGGCAGATGCGCTGGCGTGGGTCGAGTTGGGCCGGATCGAGCAGGACGCGTGAGAAACGTGCGTTCATACCCTGCGGAAGCCCCCCGCCCAGGAGCGGCAATGCGTGCCTTTGGTACCAGGCTTCCAGGGGCTTGGCCAAAGGCTCAGGCAAGGACAATTGCGGCCCTGGGTAGGGATGACCGGGCACGGACTGGAAGGCAGCCTGCTGGGCCTGAACCCAGCGCACCAAGGACGCTGGATCGGTAGCAAAGTCATCCACGACATAAACCCGTGCGCCGCCCTCCAACTCCACGGTCTGAACGCTCGGCTGCGGCTGCCACAGCGGCGCTGCATGCTGCTGAGACGCAGATGCCACTGGAGCACCCATGCTGCTCGTGTCGGGCGGCGGGCCGGCCTTGCAGTAGGTGTTGATGAAAGCCTGATGGCGTGGCAACTGGATCAGCTTGCGTGCCACGTCCTTGCGCACCTCACCCAGGAAGTCGGCGAGCGCGCGTGTCTCCATTTGTCGCGTGATCGGGTGGTGCGCCGCCGGTTGAATGCCCTGCCCCATCATGACCTGCACCCAGGAGTTCTCCGCGAACAACTCGTCGGCCGAGACATTCAGGCGGGCGCTGTCGCGGAACATTTGGATGCGGTGCCGCAGCGGCTCGGGCACCGACATCTCTCGGCAGTGGCGCCAGAAATCGGAGTCGCTGCGCTGGTTGACGTGGTAGTGCAGGATGATGAAGTCGCGAATGCCTTCGATCGCCGTCCGGCTCTGGCGGTTGTACTCGTCGATGTCGCTCTGGTAGATGCCGTCGGTGGGGAACATCTGCACCAGTCGGGTCAGGCCCTTCTGGATGAGATGGATGCTGGTCGACTCCAGCGGCTCCAGGAATCCACTGGACAAGCCGATGGCCACGCAGTTCAGCCTCCAGACTTCATCGCGCTGGCCTGGGGTGAACGGGATGACGCGCGGCTGGCGCAGCACCTCACCCTGCACATTGGCGAGCAAGGCCTGCCGAGCCGCCTCGTCGCTGATGTGGCGACTGCTATAGACCAAGCCGTTGCCCACCCGATGCTGCAAAGGAATGCGCCATTGCCAACCCCAGGGGTGCGCGATGGAGCGGGTGTAGGGCAGCGGTTCGCCCACCAGCGTGGTCTGCACGGCCACGGCGCGATCACAAGGCAGCCATTGGGCCCAGCTCTCGAAACCCACGCCCAGCGCTTCGCCGAGCAGCAGCGCGCGCATCCCGGTGCAGTCGATGAAAAAGTCACCGTCGATGCGCGGTCCTTCATGGAGTTGCAGCGCTGTCAACGCGCCGCTGCTTGGGTCTCGCAGGACCTGCGCGATCTTGCCTTCATGGCGCCGGACGCCCAGGCCTTCGGCGTATTCACGCAGGAAGCGGCCGTACAGCGTGGCGTCGAAGTGGTAGGCGTAATTGATGGCACCGTCGCGCAAGGCCTCGAATCGTTGTTCCAGCGCGGCACGCAGTTCGAAGCAGTAGTCGCCGTAGTCGCTGGCCACACCGCGTCGTCGGCCTTCCAGCCAAAAGTGGTGGAAACCTGCCGTCCAGTGCGGCTTGCCGGTACGTCCGAAGGAATGAAAGTAGTGCTCACCCACGTTGCGCCAGTTTTCAAAGCTGATGCCCAGCTTGAAGGTGGCCTGCGTGGCGCGGATGAACACCTGCTCGTCAAGGTCAAGGATCTCGTGCAGGAAGTGCAAGGTCGGGATCGTGGCTTCGCCGACCCCAACGGTGCCGATTTCCTCGGACTCGACCAGACAGATGTCGTACTGGCGGCCCAGACACTTGGCCAGGCCCGCAGCCACCATCCAGCCGGCGGTGCCGCCTCCGGCGATGACGATGCGACGGATGGGAGTGGGAAGCAGTGGCGTCATCGGTTCAAGCGGTTCAGCAAGTAGGCACGCAGCGAACGCGCCAGCGGGTCGTTGAGCGGGCCTAGCACACCACGCGCGGCGGGTGGAATGTGCGCGGCCGTGGCTTCGTCAGCGGCAAAGACGTAGTGATCGAATACCTGCTGCCACACTTGGCGTTGCACAGGTGGCAGGTCGCGAAGAGTCAGCAACGCAAGCATCAGGGCATGCAGCGGCGTGTCCATGAACTCAGGGCTCTGCCGCCACCAGAAGTTGACCAAGGCGTTGATGGGCGACAGGCTTTCCACGCCATGCCACCATTGGCTGGGGATGAAGAGCGCATCGCCGGGCTCGAGTTCGAAGACGCGAGCTTGAGCGAGTGCCTGCGCAAAGCGCGGGAAGCGCTGCAGATCGGGGGCGGAGAGATCCACCAGGCTGATGGGCATGCCGGCTGGCGTGAGATCCAGCGGGCCGATGTAGAGGTTGGGCAATTGCTCCGGCGGGAACAAAGTGAAACGCCGCCGTCCCGCGACGACGCAAGCGACGTTGTCTGGCACATCAAAGTGCGGCGCCACGCGGGCGCGGTTGCCCAGCCACAGGCTGACCAGCGGGTCGCGGCCCGAGAGCGTCGCGAGCTGCGGAAAGTCGTGCTGAGCGCGCAAGCCCGGGAAGCTGCCGTCCAATTCCGTGGAACCCAGGTAGAGCGCATCTGGTGAGCCGGCCAGCAACTCGTCAAGCAGCCCACCGAAGCGCGCCAGCTCGCGCTGGAAATTGAAGCCATTGAAGGCCTCGTTGTAGAAGAAGCGACCCTGCGCCGCGGGTGGTGCGCGCCACAGGCCGACTCGCGTGTCCGCGTAGGGCCGCAGCTGCGCGCAGAAGTCCGCATCCGAGCGCTTGGCCGCCTGCACCAACGGCCAGTCGGCCGCCAAGCCGCGCAGCAGCACCGGCTCGGTGGACTGCAGCAGCGCAGCGTCGAGCAACTCAGGCCTCGCGTGCCAGGTGCGCACGAACGAGCGCAGCCAAGCGCGACATCGACGCCACGGCCATGTAGATCGGCTGCAGGTAGTCCGCCTGATGCAGCAAGGAGAGCGTGCCGGCGTCGAGCGCGGCCAGGCGCTCTTCGTGGATCATGAAGAAGCCCTGCAGGCTGCCCTTGCTGCCATCGGGGCGAGGGACCTCGAGCACGAAGGATTCCAGCAAATCGTTCGCCTGCAAGGTGCGCACGAACTCGGCGCCCGACTGCAGGCCTTCGTGCAGCGCCTGCAGCACCGAATTCGCCTCTTCCAGCAGTGGGCTGTTCCCGCCCTGCGGCAGAAAGAGCGCCTCCCCTTCCGCCGCGGATCGGGCGATACGAGGGCTGGCCATGTCCACCATCATGCGGAGCTCGTCGCCTGCCACACCGATCGAGAACGGCATGCGACGCATGGCCAAGGGGATGTAATCCGCCTCCCAGCCTTCAGGGCCTAGAAACAGGTTCTCGCCTTCGACCAAGCCGAACAGCGCCACTGGCAGGAAGCTGCCTTCGCCATCGGGCTGGAAAACAATGGGGTAATGAGCTTGGAGGCTGCGGAATTCGTCCGGCGTGACCGGGCAGCACATGACGGCATCACCCCAGGCCGCGCCGCGCTGCGAATGGATGCGGAGGTCTCGGTGTTGAACGTTGTTGAGCAGTTCGAGCATGGCTTACAGCGACGGAGGGGGCCGTGCGCATGGCAGGTTCAGGAGGGGGCGCGGCAGCGTTGGCGTTGAGTTCCGGCGGCCAGTGAGGCGCTCCATTCCTAGCGCCGTGGCTGCCGCCTGCCGGATTCTGGAAGGCCTGCACAAGCGACGAGGGCCGAGTTTCCCCGGCCCTCGTGTGGGTGCGGTCAGACTAGAAGCGGTAGCGTGCGCCGATCAGGTAGCGCCGACCGGTCTGCGTGACCGACTGCAACGACTCCTTGGTTCGGCTGTGTGCACGGATATAGCCGTCGTTCAGATTGATGAAGTCAGCTTGCAGCGTCAAGTTCTTGCCGATCTTGTAGCCCACCGACACATCCACCTGGCCATAGGGCTCCACGTACACCGGGTTGTTGCCCGCGCCGTCCGTTTTCCCGGCCAGGAACTCGCCGCGCCAGTTGTAGGCGGCGCGCACCGACCAGTCGTCGTCTTCGTAGAAGCCGACCAAGTTGGCCGAGTCGCTGACCCCCACCAAAGCCGCCTGCGTGCCGAGATCCGCATCGTTGTACTTCAGGCCCGTCTTCACCTTGGTGAAGTTGCCCGACACCCCGAAGCCCGTGCCACTGAACATGTGCTGGAAGTTCAACTCCAGGCCTTTGATGGTGTCGCCCTTCTCGTTCGAAGGCGTGGTGATGTTGAAGCGCAGCGCGGGATCGCTCGGCAGGCCGGCGATGGTGCCGAGGATTTCTCCGGAGGCGTTGACACCGGTCTGCACCACGCCGGGCTGTCCGGCCCGGTTGGTGAAGATCCAGTTGCGGATGCAAAGCGGCTGGGTGTTGCCGCCGCAAGCCGCCAAGCCCGCGTTGTAGTACGCGCCACCGATCGGCGTGGTGAGGCCCGGCAACGTCGTCGAGACCGTGGAGGTGCCAATGAAGTTGCTCACCTTCTTGTAGAAGGCAGACGCTGCCAGGTAGCTGGAGCGGGCGTAGTAGTACTCGGCCGAGAAGTCGAAGTTCTTCGAGTGCAGGGGCTTCAGGTTGGCGTTGCCGGTACTGCCGGTGCCCCCACCTGCGTTAGCGTTGGCGCCTACGTTGACGCCGCCGACCAGGGAATCAAAACCCGGACGGCCAATGTTCTCGCCATAGGACGCACGCACCTTCACGTTCGAGGCCACGTCCATGTCCCAGTCGATCGAAGGCAGCACGTAGGAGTACTTGCCGGTCGAGTCACCAAAAGTCGTCGGCCCGGCGCCCAGCGCAATCTCGTTCTGCGAGATCCACGAGGAACTGGTGCGAGACACGACCTGCGACGAAGCACTCACCTTGGTGCTCTCGTAGCGCAGGCCCACCGAGACATTGGAGGTTTCGAAGGCGTGATCCCACTGCACGAAGGCAGCCGTCGACTTCTCCTGCGTGCGCCAGTCGTTGCCCAGCGAGTAGTCGGACGAGGCCGAGAAATAGGCCTCGGCTGCGGCGCGAGACATGTTGCGCGAAGCCATCAACACCTCGATAGACCGGGCGCGCAGGCTGTTGAAGTCGAACAGGTAGAACTCCTGGAACAGCCGGGGGTCTCCGCTGCCCGGGATGGCGCTGAAGTAGCCGGGAAGGCTGCTGGTGTTGGTCACCACGTTCTTGTAATCACCTTGGGCACCGACGCCGCCCCAGTCGTTGTTTTGGTTGTTGTAGCTGGCGCGGCGGTCTTTCACCTTCGTGAAACCCAAGCCAGCATTCAACTTGTTGTCAGCATCCATCTTCCAGCTGGCGCTGGTTTGGAACTGATCGACCGTCTGATCGCTGAGGTTGTTGACGAACTGAGAACCCGTCAGCTGCAGCTTGTCGCGGTTGAAGACCGTGGTCGGCTGGCTCAGGATGGGCAGTTTCTGGTCGTAGTAGGCGACCGCATTGCCGGCGTTGAAGAGCGCCAGATCCATCAGCGAGTAGGTGCCGAATGGGCTGTTGGGCTTGGTGACCGAGGTCGAATGATGTGCGTCCACCTCGACCTTCAGCGCGCTGCTCAGTTTCCACTCGGTGTTGAAGCCGGTCGAGCGGACCTGCGACTTCTCGCCGTACAGGCCGTTGTTGACGGCGTAGTCGTGGTCGTTGTTGGGGAACAGTGCCGTCTGGATGACCGGCGACACCACCGGACCACCCGTCGTGAACGTGGTCGGTCCGAAGGAGAAGTTGAACCAGCTCGAGTTTTCTGCGTTCTTCTTGTTGAGCGTGTTGTCGACCATCGTGTAGTCGAGCGTGATCTTCAGATCCTTGCTCGGGGCGAACTGCAGGACAGCCTGGCCGTTGATGCGCTCGCGCTGGATGGCCGTGAGGGAGTAGCGCATGTCCACCGAGGTGGAATAGAGCGTGTTGCCCGTCGGGCGGTTGGTGATCGGATCGGGGCCGGAGGCCGGCTTGGGCGGCACCGCACCCCAGTCACCCGAGGTGGCCGTGAAGGTGCGCCAGCCGTTCTGGGTGTAGGCCTTGTTGGAGCCCGAATCGCGCTTCGAGTAGGAACCGCTGATGGCGATGCCGATGGTGCCGTCTGCCAGCGTGGTGCTGTAAATGCCGGACACCTCGGGCGTGACGTTGCTACCCTGGAAGGGCGTTGGCAGGCGCTTGTTCGACTGGTCCAGGTTTGCCTTCACCCCGATCGAGGCAATGGTGTCCTTGATGTCCAGAGGGCGTGCCGTCCTCACATTGATCGTGGCGCCAATGCCACCTGTGGGCGACGAAGCGCGCGAGGTCTTGAACACCTCCAGCGCGGAGATCGAGTCAGCAGACAAATTGGAGAAATCGAAGGCGCGCGAGCCGTTGGCACCGCCGTTTTCGTTGCTGATGACCGAAGTCGGCATCTGCCGACCATTGAGCAGCACCATGTTGAAGTCGGGACCGACTCCACGCACGGTGACTTTGGCACCTTCCCCGCTCGGAGCGCGGTCGATGGACACCCCCGCCACGCGCTGCAGGGACTCCGCCAGATTGGAGTCGGGGAACTTGCCGATGTCCTCGGCGACGATGCCATCCACCAAACCCGCCGAACCGCGCTTCAGGTTCAGCGACGTGTCCAGTGACTTTCGAATACCGGTCACCACCACGGTGTCCAGTTGCTGCGGAGCCGCTACTTGGGCAAATGCAGGCAGCGCGTACAGACTCAGTGCGCAGGCAGCTGCGACTGGGGTCATGGAACGAGGGGTGCGCAGGGGCTGGTGCCGCTTGGCGCGCGACTTATCGGGGTTCATGTGTCTCCTCAACGGGCTGGGTGGATACATCGACCGGACTGCAGGGGCTGCCACGGCTGGCCTAGGCCCCATCTCTACTCACTGCCACCGCTGATTCAGGGAGCTCCGCCCCGTCTCGCCGCGGATGACAACGTTGTCTGTTTAGTGGCGCAAGGTTATGTGAACAACAGGTTTTGGGTATCCGTGTTTTCACAGGGGTTAACAAAACATGCGTGGCGTCGAGCGCTGCTCATGAGGCCCCATGCACAGAACGCCTGCCCATTGGGAGCAGGGCGTAGCACTTCTGGCTGCCGCAGTCCGGGCGAACGCAGTGCGGTGGCGTCACCGCGCGCAGGCGTGGCCGATCCCAGTGACACGCAGGACCACACCAGTGGAGCCAGCCAATGCATGGGCGAATGGAGGCCGACCCGCTCGAAAGGTCACTTTTCGTCAACCAGCCCCGAACTGCCCGCAAACCAGGCCGCTGCAAGCAGACCGATCGACCGGCGAATCCAGCGGGCAACAGGCCTTCGCTCATGACTTCACCGCTCCAGCGGTGAGTCCGGCCACGATGTGCCGCTGCGCCAACAGGAAAAGCAGGACGGCCGGCAACAAGGTCAGCGTGACGAAGGCCAGTACCAACTGCCAGTCGGTGGTGTATTCCCCCTGGTAGGCCATGATGCCCAGTGGCCAGGGGTAGGCCTTGTCGTCGTTCAGCACCACCAAGGGCAGCAGATACGCGTTCCAGCTGCCAACGAAACTGAGCACCGCCACGGTCGCCAAGGTGGGCCGAGCCAGTGGCAAGACGATGCGCCAGCAGCAGCGCCACCAAGGGCAGGCGTCCATCACGGCCGCCTCCAGCAGTTCCCTTGGCAGCGCTTGGAACGCGTTCTTCAGCAGCAGCACCGCGGTGGCCAACCCGAACGCAGCTTGCGGCAGCACCACCCCCCAGGCTGAGTCCAGCAGGCCGAGGTCGCGCACGCGAAGGAACAGCGGCAGGATGGACGCGGCGAGCGGGAACATCAGCCCCAACATGATGTAGCCCAGCAGCAGATTGGCCCCTCGCAGCTTCATGAACGCCAGCGAGAAGGCGGCCAAGCTCGCAAGCACGACGGTCAGACCCACGCTCAGCAGTGCGATCTGCAGCGAATTCCCCATCTGTGCCCAGTAGCGTTGCCCCTGAAGGATCTCCCACCAGTTGCTCCACATCCATTGCTGCGGTAACGCCATGGGATGGGCGCGCAACTCACCCAGACTCTTCAGGCCCCCGAACAGAGTCGCCAGCAATGGCAACAGCACCAATGCAGCCACGGTCAGCAGCACCCAATGGCGCGCCCAGGAAGGCAAGGGGCTATGCACGGCGACGGTCCCAGCGTTGCCAGCCCAGCGCAAAACCCAGGCACAACAAGAAGAGCAGCACGCCTGCGGCGCTGCCGAACCCCACATCCATGCGGGTGGCGCCGTGCTGGTACAGAAAGCTAACGAGGGTGTGCGTACTGTTCGACGGTCCGCCTTGTGTGATGGGCATCACCAGGTCGAAGAGCTGCAGTGCGCCAAGCACGGAGAAGAACACGCACAGGCGCAGCGTCGGGGCGAGCTGCGGCAGCGTGATGCGGCGGAACACCCGCCAACGGGAGGCGGCATCCATGCGTGCAGCTTCGTACAACGAGCCGTCGATGCTTTGCAATGCTGCAATCAGCAGCACCATGTGAAAGCCAAAGTACTTCCAGACGACGACGCCCAGCAGGCAGACGCGAGCGCTCACTGGGTCCGCCAGCCATTGAGGCGCTGGCTGACCCATCAGCGTCGGTAGGCCTTGATCGCCATCGAGCAGAAAGCGCCAGATCAGTCCAGCCGCCACATCCGCCAGCACGAAAGGCAGAAAGAACAACAGGCGGTAGGCTTGATTGGCGCGCGTGGCATCGGCTAACAGCAGTGCAAGCAACAGCGCAAGCGGCAGTTGCACTGCCAGCGACACAGCGATCACCAGGCCGTTGTTCAGCATGGCAGTGCGAAAGTCCGCGCCAGCCAGCAGGCGCTCGAAATTGCGCAAGCCAACGAAGTCGGTCAAGTCGCCAAACCCGTTCCAGCGGTGAAGGCTGTACCAGGCCGCCTCTCCCATCGGCAGCACGACGAACAGGGTAAAGAACAGCATCGCTGGCACCAGCAACAGCCATCCGGCCTGATTGCGCCAGAGCGGGGCGTAGGCAGCCCTCACCTCCCGCCTCCGGCGCAAACCTGAACCCGGACATTCAAACATGGCTTCACAAGGTCTGCCTCAAAGCGTCCTGCACACGGTCAGCAGCAGCCTTGGGCGTCAGACGTTGGCTGGCCAGGTCGGCTGCCACGTCGTTCAGTACCGCCCCCGCCGAAGGTCCGAGCAACTGATCCAGGAAAAGCTGGTGATAGGGCGAGCGGCCGACGGCTTCGGCCATGCGCTGCAGGAGTGGCTTGTTGAGCGCAGCACGCGCCTCCGGCGTCACCGGAATGAACCAACCGCTCTCACCGGCCTGACGCTGCCAAGCCGGCGAGAGGAAGAAACGCAAGAATGCGACGGCCTCGCGCGGCGCCCCCTTGGTGACGAGCCAGCCATTCATGCCGCCCATCGTGTCGTCCGCGTGGCCCTTGCCCCCCGGCACGGTCGGGAACGGGAACCACCCCAGATCCGCGTCAGGAACCCCGACCTTGTTGGCCGCGTTGGATTGCATGGCGGTTCGCAACTGGTCCAGCATGAGGATCATGGCGCCCCTGCCGTCACCGAACTGGCCGGCAGACTGCGGATAGCTCGCGGCGAGGAAGCCCGGCTGGAAGGGCCTCATGTCCGTGAGCTGGCGAAACAATTCGCCGGCGCGCACAAAACTTGGGCCAGCGAATCCATCGACCGTCTTGCCCTGCATGGCCAGTTCGAGCGCCGCGCGTCCGCCCAGACGAAGGGCCAGGAACGCCCAATAGAACATCAGGGTCCATTTGTCGGCCCCACCAGCCACCATAGGCGTGATGCCGGCCGATTGCAGCTTTCTCACCGCGGCCAGCAAGTCGTCCCAGGTTCGAATGGCTTCCGCCGTCACGCCTGCCTTGGCAAACAATGGCTTGCTGTAGAAAAACCCGACCAGGCTGGTCAGCATGGGCACGCCGTAGATGCGTCCGTTCACCGTATACGGCAGCAAGCTGATGGGGCTGTACTGCTGGCGCCACCCCCCTTGATCGAGCGACGCGGTCAGGTCTTCGATCACGCCCGCTCGCACCTGCTCACGAAGCGCACCCCCACCCCAGCTGTAAAGCACATGCGGCCGGTCGCGCGACTGCAGCAAGGTGGTGAGCTTGCGCTTGAAGCTCTCGTTCTCCAGAAACTGCGGGTGCACCTTCACACCCGGTGTGGCTGCCTCAAAGGCCCTGGCAGCCGCCTCGTAGAAAGCCGCCACCACGCTGTTCTGCTCTATATGCAACCAGCGGACGGTGGTACTGGCTCGAACAGCCCAAGGCAAGCAGCCTGCAGCGGCCATCAGATTTCTTCTGCGCATCTTCATTCGCTCAAGTCATTGCCCTGACGCCCGGCACCCGGCAGCAGCACCAAGCCTGCACAGCCCGCAGTTCAAGATCGCTCTTCCAAGGGCCTCGGCCCAACGAGCGCGAAAGTCCGCGCCGTTGACCCAAGGCGCTAAGGGACGGTCCCGATCGATGCCAGAGCCTTTGCTGGCAACGGGCGGCGGCCAGTCTCCGACTCGGAGAGGCGCTGGGACTGCACATTTGGGGTCTCCTGGGCTGCATGGATGCCCGTGTAAGGACAGGTCACGGGGTGCTCTGACGCCGGGTATCTGGTGCGCGCGCTAGAAGCGCAAGTCCCTTTAAAGACACTGGTAGCGCGAACATTTGGATCTTTTCAAGCAAGTGACGTCGCGTCAACAAGGGTTCCCCCTTGCATAACTGCGAGTGATCCAGCGGCGCGAAGTCGTACCAAGCTCGGATGGGGAGAGTCCGTATGGGCCTCAACGAGATACCGCTCACAATTGCGACGCAACCTCGCTCATATCCATGGCCCAAAAGAGCAACGCCCCTACCATCGAAGTGGTCGCCCGACTCGCCGGCGTGTCGCCCATGACCGTGTCGCGCGTTATCAACGGCGTCGGTCACGTGCGCGACAGCACGCGCGAAAAGGTCCAGGCCGCTATCACCCGTCTGAACTACCGCCCCAACACCGCGGCGCAGCGGCTCGCGGGGTCCGAGCAGATTCGTGTGGGTGTGCTCTACAGCAACCCCAGCGCGGCTTACCTGAGCGAGTTCCTGGTTGGATTGCTCGACCAGTCCAGCCGCGCCCATGTGCAACTGGTGGTGGAGAAGTGCGACGTCGAAGCCGACGAGTCCTCTCACGCTCGCGAATTGGTGGCCAGCGGCATCGACGGCCTTGTGCTGCCTCCGCCTCTGTGTGACATGCCCGAATTGCTCGCCACGTTGGTCGAACTGGGACTGCCCACGGTGCTCGTGGCCAGCGGCCGGCCCGACGAGTTTTGCAACACCGTTGACATCGACGACCGTCGCGCTGCTTTCGAGATCACCCGACACGTGCTGGCGCTCGGCCACCAGCGCATCGGCTTCATCACCGGCCATCCGCTCCAGACTGCCAGCGCGCACCGGCTGCAGGGCTATCGCGATGCGCTGGAATCCGCGCAGATCCCCTTCGACGAGTCGCTCGTCGCACCTGGGCTGTTCTCCTACCGCTCGGGGCTCGACGCAGCCGAGCAGCTGCTGACCCTGGAACCAAGACCGACCGCCGTGTTCGCCGCCAACGACGACATGGCCGCCGCGGCCGTGGCCGTCGCTCACCGGCAAGGCCTCGATGTGCCCAGCGACCTGACCGTCGTGGGCTTCGACGACACCGCTATCGCCACCACCATCTGGCCCGAACTGAGCACCATCCGCCAGCCGATTGCCGAAATGGCGCGTCGCGCCGTGGAGTTGCTGGTGAGGCAAATCCGCGCGCGCCGTAGCGGCCAGGAGGACCTCGTGGCGCACCAGGTGCTGGAACACGAACTCGTGCGGCGCCAGTCCGATGCAGCCCCGCGTGTGCGGCCTCGGGTGACTTAGCCCCAGCGCAAAGCGCCCCATCTGAAGACATGCTGCGCAGGGCTTGGCGCAATGGGATGCGCAAGGGCGTCAAGACGGCCCCAACGGCCAACCGGCTGCGCCGATCTGCACCAGCCAGCACCCCTGCCCACCCAAGGAGCAGGCATTGAACTCCGAACGATCCCAATCTTCCCCGACGCCCCGAGCGGTCTTCAGCGGCTTCGCCTACCAGGCTCTGAACTCGGCGCTCCTTCCCACTTCCGCGGCGCCGGGGGAGTTCCTCAATCCCATCCTCAGCGGCTGCTGGCCCGACCCCACGCTGATCCGGGTGGGCGCCGACTTCCATCTCGCCAACTCCAGCTTCACGCAGTTCCCTGGCCTGCCCATCCACCACAGCCGAGACCTGGTGAACTGGTCGTTGCTCACGCACGCCATCGATCGGCCCACGCAGCTTCGCTACGCGGGTCTGTCGACCTCGCGTGGCCTGTTCGCACCCAGCCTCAGCCACCATGCCGGCCGCTGGTACCTGCTTTGCACCATGGTCGACGCTGGCGGCAACTTCATCCTCACGGCCGAGAAGCCGGAAGGCCCATGGAGCGATCCTGTGTGGCTGGACTTCGGCGGCATCGACCCTTCGCTTTTTGTGGATCGCGACGGCAGCGCCTGGATCGTTCACAACGACGAGCCGCAAGGCCCCCCGCGCTACGACGGCCACAGAGCCCTGTGGCTGCAACGCATCGATCTGCAGACCCTGAAGATGGTCGGCCCGCGCCGCATGCTGGTCGACGGCGGCGCCGACCCCTCCTCGCGGCCAATCTGGATTGAGGGTCCGCACCTGTTTCGGCGCGGGGAGTGGCTTTACCTGTGCTGTGCCGAAGGCGGCACCTCCCTGGAACACTCGCAGGTGATCCTTCGCGCGCACTCACTCGACGGTCCGTTCGAAGCCTGGCAAGCGGGCAACCCAATCCTCACCCAGCGCGACCTGGACCCGAGTGCGCCCGACGCCGTGACCTGCGCCGGCCACGCGCAACTCGTGGAATTGGCCGATGGCAGTTGGTGGGCCAGCTTCCTGGCCTGCCGGCCCGACAACCGCGTGCGTCGCGGAGGTCACTGGCTGAACGGTCGCGAGACCTTCCTGCTGCCAGTGCAATGGACTGCCGACGGCTGGCCGCGCATCCTGCCCCGCCGCGAACGTATCCCGCTTCGGCTCCGCGCTCCGTTCGGGGCCACCCAGCGTCCGCAGCCCGCGAGCTTTCGCTGGCAAGCCGGTGACACGCTGGACGCCTACTGGCTGGCGCTGCGCGCACCGCACGCGGCGCGTGTGGTGGACGGCAAGCTGCACCTCCCCGTGCGCGCAGACCGTGCCGATTCGTCCGAGCAGACACCTGCCGTGCTGCTGCGCCGAGTGCAGCACGGCGCATTCGAAGCCGAGTGTGCGCTGGCACCCCCTTCGCAGGGCGTTGCAGGGCTGCTGCTGTTTCAGAGCGAGCGCCAGCAACTGCGGCTGCTCGCCGGACGGGTGGGCAGCGAGTTGCAAGTGGCGGTGGAGCAAGTGAATGCGGGCCACGCGCAGCGAGTCGGTGCGCTGGCGCTGGGCCATGGCGCGGCATCGCTTCGCTTGCGCATGCGCTGCGATGGCGACCGCGTCAGCTTTGACCTTGCGACGACGGATGCAGGTTGGCGTGCGCTGCCAGCCTCGGTGGACGCGCGCGACATTTCCGTGCAAGCGGCGGGCGATGGCCTGCACTTCACCGGCGCGCTGATCGGGCTCTACGCCGTCCAGGCCTTCAGCCCCTGATTGACAGGGCCTCAGCAAGGGTTGGCCGACAAGTCACCAAGGCGAGTTCGGGAGGACCCACCTTCGCTCCAGCCACGACCTGCAAGGCCAACCGCGTGGGTCTCTGGGCATCAACTTGGCCTCGCAAGGACTGAAAGATGCGGCACCGATCGGCGCAGAGCGCCGGAAGCAGGCACGGGTTGATGCTGCGGACCCTGCGGCACGCAGCCAGAGTGGCCGGCCCCGCCGTATGAGGCTCTGGCCTTGGTGATTCTGGAACCAGGGGATCCCGCCGCTGCGGCGCCACCCGCTCAGCCGCGACAGATCGAGGATGCCCATCAGGCCTCGCCGTTCGCACCGCGCCTGGCCGAGAGCTTGCGCCTCGGCTTGGGCCTCAAGCCTGCCACTTGAAGCGGTAGTCGATGCCATGCTCCTGCACCAGACCCGGTCGCACCAGCGACTGCGGCCAGTGAGCGTGGTTCGGGCTATCGGGCCAGTACTGCGGCTCCAGCGCCAAGCCGGCGCGGGGCGGTGTTGCCGAGCCATCCAGCCGGCGAGCTTCACGCAAGTGGTCGCCCGTGTAGACCTGGAGGCCTGGCAAGTCGCTGGTCACCTGCAAAGACACGCGGCCGTCTGCAGACAGCAGCCGGGCCCCCCTGCCACCTTCAAAAAGCGGCGTCCAGCAGAAGTTGTGGTCGAAACCTGCGCCGTCGCGGCCGCAGGCCGGCCCGGGTTCGCGCAGGTCGAATCGCGTGCCCGTCACATCGGAGGGCTCACCGAGCGGCAGGCCCTGCGGGCCGGTGAGCAGCACGCGTGATGCGTCCACCTGCAAGCGATGACCCTCGATGCTGCATCCGTCGCCATCGAGGTTGAAGTAGGCATGGCTGGTTAGGTTGACCGGGCAAGGGCGGCTGCAGCGCACCGCCCAGGCAAGACGCAGGTGTCCGGGGCCCAAGAGGCAGTAGCTGAGCTCTATATCGAGCGCACCGGGAAACCCTTGGTCGCCGTCGCTTGCATGCAGGGCCAAGTGCAGGGCATGAGCGTCGTGCCGTCGAACCGTCCAAAGGCGGGTGTGAAAACCCGGCGCGCCGCCGTGCAGCAAGTTGGGACCTTCATTGGGCGGCAACTGGTGCAGTTGACCGTCCACAGGGAAGCGTGCACCGCCGATGCGGTTGGCGTAGCGACCCACGATGCCACCAACGAAACCCGGCTGTGCCGCATGCTGTTCGGGCGACCCCAAGCTCAGCAGCAGTTCACGACCCTGCAGTTGCCCCCCCAACCAACACGCACCCAGAGCGCTGAATTGCAAGCGCAGCCCGGCTCCGTCGTCGAGCTCGAAGGTCTCAGACACGGCTGACGCGAGCAAGGGGCAAGCCGAGCTTCGCGCTGCTCCACCCACGATCGGAATCTGTACACCTGCGGTCCGGCGAGATGCTTGCAAGAACCGGCGCAACCATTCGCGCCATCGGTTCGGCTGCATGGGGCGCGCAACTCCCGGCACTCGGCTCCCCCTCCGGGCCGTCCCCCTCCGGGTCGCTCACGACCAGCCAGCGGGGGCTGCGAAAGGAGACTCGACTCATCGATCCCGAGGTTCTCAACGGATTGACTTTCGAAAAGCGCGCCGAAGAATGATAGCGCTCCCTTTACTTTGATATGTCTTTGACCACCGCTTGCCCTCCCTACCTCGACCGCTCCCTGGCTTCGGCTGACCGCGCGACCGATCGAGTCCTGCGCCTGAGCCTCGAAGAAAAGGTCAACCAGTTGTGCTCTGCCTTTGGGATGGAAAAGGCGAACCGATGAATGCTGCTCGCCAGTTGGACCCCGCGCGGCTGGCGGCACGCCATCCTCTGGGAGTCGGCCAGGTCGCGCGTCCGTCGGACTCCAAGGGCGAAGGCGTGAACAGCGCGGTCAACGGCCGCGGTCCGCGCGCCACGGCCGAGCTGTGCGACGCCTTTCAAGCCGACGCGCTGCAACGCACCCTCCTGCCGCTTCGGCCGGGCCTTCGCTTAGCGGCGATTGGCCCCAACGCGGCCGTGGCCCGCTTGGACGCCTACAGCGGGGAACCACCGCACGCGGTGAGCCTGCTCGAAGGCCTGCGGCAGCGCTTCGGGCTGGGTGTGCGTCACGCCCAAGGGGTTCGCCTGAGTGTGGGTGAAGACTGGTGGGGCGATGAGGTCCGCATGGCGCCACCCGAGGTGGACGAGCCCCTGATCCAGCAGGCCGAGCAACTTGCCCGAGAGTGCGATGTGGGGTTGTTCGCCGCGGGCGACGACGAGCGCACCTGCCCCGAGCCCTGGGCGGCACACCACTTGGGCGACCGCGCCGAGCTGAGCCTGCCCGGCCGGCAGCAAGCGCTGTTCGATCGACTGGTGGCCACCGGCACGCCGGTGGTGGTGATCCTCATCCATGGCCGCCCGGTGACTGAACCACGCCTGTACGAACAGGCCACAGCGGTGGTCGAGGCCTGGACGCTGGGCCAGGCCGGCGGAACGGCGCTGGCGCGCGTGCCGGCCGGCGACGTCAACCCCGGTGGCAAGCTGCCGCTGAGCCTTCTGCGTGGCGTCGGTCAATTGCCCTGCCACTACAACCACAAGCCTTCGGCGCGCCGCGGCTATCTGTTCGGCGACGTGCAGGCGCTGTACCCCTTCGGCTTCGGGCTCAGCTACGCGCGCTTCGAGATTTCTGCGCCGCAGCTCGACCGGCCGGTGCTCGATCGAGAGGGCGCGGTGCAGGTGGAGTTCGCAGTGCACAACTGCGGCGAACGTGCTGGCGACGAGGTGCTGCAGCTCGATGCGCGCCCCTTGCGGCCCTCAGTCACCCAACCGGTGCTGGCGCTGAAGGCCTTCCGCCGCGTGCACCTGCAGGCCGGTGAGCGGCAAATCGTTCGCCTGACCTTGCGTGCTGCTCAGCTGGCGCTTTGGAATGAAGCGATGCAGCGCATCGTCGAACCCGGGGAGTACGAGCTGCTCACCAGCAACAGCAGCCAGAACCTGCAGGCCGTGAGCCTGTTCATCCAACCATGAAAAGAGTTACACAGATGAGACGACGCCACGCGCTCGGATCGATGGCCGCCTTCAGTGGATTGAGCGGCGTAGCGGGCATCGCGGGGCTGAGCACCTGCGCCAGCGCACAAACCGACTGGCCTGCAGACTGGCCGGCCGACAGCCTGAAAGCCATCGCCCGCTCGCGCGGGCTGCGCTTCGGCAGTGCGCTGGGCGGCCAGGAACCCGAATCCCAACAGCGATTCGGCTTCGCCGACCCTGCCTACCGTGCACTCATCGCTCGCGAGTGCGAATTGCTGGTCCACGAAAACGAGATGAAGTGGCAAGCGCTGCGCCCCAGCCGCGATCGCTTCGAATTCACACGCGCCGACGCCATCCTGCAGTGGGCCGAAACTCAAGGCTTGAGCACACGCGGACACACCCTGCTCTGGCAGGCCCCCCGCTGGCTGCCTGCCTGGCTGAATCAGCTCGACTTCGGCTCGACCCCGGTGAAGGCCGCCGAGGCCATTTTGCGAGAGCACATTCGCACCGTGACGCAACGCTACGGCCGTCGCATCATGAGCTGGGACGTGGTCAACGAGTCCGTCGCGCACGAGGACGGTGAGCTGCGCGCCAACGCCTTCAGCCCCCACCTGGGCACCTTCGGGCAGGTCGAGCTCGCTTTCCGCTACGCGGCGGAGTACGCGCCGCATGCTGAGTTGGTCTACAACGACTACATGGGCATGGGCCGCTACTTCATCAAGCACCGTGCCGGTGTGCTCAAGCTGCTGGATGGACTGAGAAAGCGCGACGCACCGGTTCACGCACTCGGCCTCCAGGCCCACGTAGGCACCAGTGCAAACGGCGAGTGGTCGGGGCGCGGGGGCGAAGACGAACGCGAGTGGCGACGATTCCTGGACGAAGTCACCGGCATGGGGCTCAAGCTGCTGATCACCGAGTTCGACGTGAGCGACCAGCATCTGCTTGCCGATACAGCGCGGCGCGACACCGAGGTCGCAGCCATCGGCAAGGCCTTTCTGGACATCACGCTCAGCTATCGCCAGTTGCGCGACGTGCTGTGCTGGGGCATGGCCGACGCCTACTCATGGCTGCAGGTGTTCGGCCCCCGCACAGACCAATTGATGAAGCGTGGCACGCCGTACGACGCGCATCTCCAGCCCAAACCCTTGCGCCAGGCCCTGGCTGCAGCGTTGCGCGCGGCGCCGCCGCGCTGACGCTCCTGCTCCACGGGCCGGCATTCGGGTTGTCGACAGGTGCTCGTGCGTTGACGCAATCCCGGACGGCCCCCTACACTGAATGTTAGCGCTATCTTTCATCAACACCGACTCGGTTCTTCGCGCCGCATGGCTCAACTGCAACTGCAACGGCTCCGCAAGTCCTTCGGCGCAACCCCCATCCTTCACGGCATCGACCTCGACATCCCAGACGGGGAATTTGTCGTTGTGCTCGGTCCGTCGGGCTGCGGAAAATCCACCCTGCTGCGTCTCATCGCCGGCCTGGATCATCCCGACGCCGGAGACATCGCCATCGGCGGTCGCAGCGTGGTCGGCCTCGACCCTGCCCACCGCGGCGTGGCCATGGTGTTCCAGAACTACGCGCTCTACCCACACATGACGGTGCGCGAGAACCTGGCCTTCGGTTTGGAGAACTTGAAGACGCCGGCCCAAGAGATCGAGCGTCGCGTGGCGCTAGCCGCGCAGATGCTGCAGTTGGACACCTTGCTGCACCGCCTGCCCAAGGAGCTGTCAGGCGGTCAGCGCCAACGCGTTGCCATCGGGCGCGCCACCACACGTGAGCCGGGCCTATTCCTGTTCGACGAGCCCCTGTCCAACCTGGACGCCGAGCTGCGCGCCACCATGCGCAGTGAGCTCACGCAGTTGCACCGCAGCTTGGGCAACACCATGCTCTACGTGACGCACGATCAGGTGGAGGCCATGACGATGGCGGACCGCATCGTGCTGCTACGCGCCGGCAAGCTGGAACAGCAAGGCGCGCCACTGACGCTCTACAACCGCCCTGCCAACCGCTTCGTAGCCGGCTTTCTGGGGTTGCCGCGCATGAACTTCATCGACGGCTGCATGCAGTCAGACGGGGTGTTCTCCGCCGACGGTCTGCCGCCCCTCGCACTGACCGAACTGACTCAGCCCGCTGGCACCCGCCTCGCGTTGGGGGTTCGCCCCAGCGACTGGGAGCTTGCCGATCAGGGGTGGCCGGCCGAGGTGCTGCATGTCGAAGAACACGGCACCGAGAGCGTGCTGCGCGCGCGCCTTCTCGGCGGACAGGAGGTCCTTGTACAACGCCCTGGGCAGCGGGCCGCCCAGCGTGGAGATGGGCTGCACCTTCGTCCTCGGGTCTGGCATGCCTTCGACGACGACGGCCGGAGGCTGGGGCCATGAACTTCGCGCCGGGCTCAGCCCCACAGGCGGCCGGGCCGCCCCCCTCCACGCACCACCACCAGCGGCCGACTCCATGATCCAGAACCCCATCCTCCCCGGCTTCAACCCTGACCCGTCCATCTGCCGCGTCGCAGACGAGGTCTACATCGCCACCTCCACCTTCGAGTGGTATCCGGGCGTGCAGATCCATCGCTCGCGAGACCTGGTGAACTGGACGCCGGTAGCCAGACCGCTCAGCCGCGCCAGCCAGCTCGACATGCGCGGCAACCCCGACTCCTGCGGCATCTGGGCACCTTGCCTGTCGTACGCCGATGGGCTGTTCTGGCTGGTCTACACCGACGTCAAGCGCTTCGAGGGCAACTTCAAGGACGCGCACAACTACATCGTCACCGCGCCGTCCATCGAAGGGCCGTGGAGCGACCCGGTGTACGTCAACAGCTCGGGCTTCGATCCCTCGCTCTTCCACGACGACGACGGCCGCAAGTGGTTCGTCAACATGGTCTGGAACCACCGCACCGAGAGCATCGGCGGTAGCCCCAAGAGCCCCGCCTTCGACGGCATCCTGCTGCAGGAATGGGATGCCAACACCGGCAAGCTCGTCGGTCCGGTGAGGAACATCTTCCGCGGCAGCCCTCATGGCCTGGTGGAAGGCCCGCATCTGTTCAAGCGCCGGGGCTGGTACTACCTGACCACCGCCGAGGGTGGCACCGGCTACGACCACGCGGTGACGATGGCGCGCAGCCGCCGCATCGACGGCCCCTACGAATTGCACCCCGACCGCCATCTCATCACCAGCCAGCATGCCCCCGAGGCGCCGCTGCAGCGCGCCGGCCACGGCCAACTCGTCAAGATGCCCGATGGATCCTCGTACCACACGCATCTGTGCGGCCGTCCGCTCAAGACCCCCGCCGGCCCGCGCTGCCCGATGGGCCGTGAGACCGCGCTGCAGCGCGTCGAGTGGCGCGAGGACGGCTGGCTCTACCTGGCCCACGGCGACCAGGTGCCTGCCGTTGACGTACCAGCGCCCAACCCCGCCACCGTGAAGATGCCGCGCGGCGCGGTGACGCACGACTTCCGCCAATGCAAGGCCCTGCCGATTGAATTCCAGTGGCTGCGCACGCCTTACCCCGAGCGCCTCTTCCAACTCGGCAGCGAGGGCCTGCGCTTGATCGGCCGCGAGTCGGTCGGCAGTTGGTTCGAACAGTCGCTGGTGGCACGCCGCCAGGAGGACTTCCGTTTTCGTGCCGAGACTGTGCTGCGCTTCGAGCCCGACAGCTACCAGCAGGCGGCTGGCCTGACGCTCTACTACAACCGCACCAAATTTCATGCCGCTCTCGTCACCTGGCACGAAATCCATGGCCGCTGCCTGACGCTGATGAATTGCCCCGGTGAGTGGCCGAGCGGCCGCTTGCAGTTCCCGCTCTCGACCCCCGTGTCGGTCAGCGCGCTCGAACTGCGTCTGGCCGCCGAGGTGCGTGACGCCGCATTGCAGTTCTTTTACGACTCGGGCAGCGGCTGGCAACCGCTCGGCCCCGTGCTCGACGCCAGCCTTGTCTCCGACGAAGCCGGATTTGGCGAACACGGGAGCTTTACCGGAGCCTTTGTGGGCATGTTGGCGTTCGACACTTCAGGATCGGCCCGCGCGGCTGACTTCCGCAACTTCCGCTACGAACCGCTGCCATGAAGCAATCCGTCCTGTCCGTCGTGATGACCCTGCTGGCGCTGCCCGCGCTGGCGCAAACCGTGGGTGTGAGCTGGTCCAACTTCCAGGAGGAGCGCTGGAAGACCGACGAGGCCGCCATCAAAGGCGAGTTGGAGCGTACCGGCGCCAGGTACATCGGCGCCGACGCCGGCGGCTCGCCCGAGAAGCAGCTGGCAGACGTAGACAGCCTGATCGCCAAAGGCGCCAAGGTGCTCATCCTGCTGGCCATGGACAAGGACGCCATCGCCCCTGCGCTGGCCAAGGCCCGGGCGCGCGGCATCGCCGTCATCGCCTACGACCGCCTCATTGAGGCACCCGGCGTGTTCTACATCTCCTTCGACAACCAGGAAGTCGGCCGGGCGCAGGCGCGCGCGGTGCTGGCGGTCAAGCCTAAGGGCCGCTACGTGATGATCAAAGGCTCGCCCACCGATCCGAACGCCGACTTCCTGCGTGCCGGCCAGCAGGAGGTGCTGGCCGCCGCCATTGCCAAGGGCGACATCCAGATCGTCGGCGACGAATACACCGAAGGCTGGAAGCCCGAGGTGGCGCAGAAGAACATGGAGCAGATGCTGACGCGCAACGGCAACCAGGTGGATGCCGTGGTGGCATCGAACGACGGCACGGCGGGCGGCGCCATCGCCGCGCTGCTGTCGCGCGGCCTGCGCGGCGTGCCGGTCTCGGGGCAGGACGGCGACCACGCGGCACTGAACCGCGTGGCCCTTGGCACGCAAACCGTGTCGGTATGGAAGGACGCCCGTCAGCTGGGCCGCGAAGCGGCCAAGGCCGCCCTGCAACTGGCCTCGGGCAAGCCCGTCGGCGCCAGCAGCAAGTGGAGCGGCGGGCCCAAGAAGCTGGCGATGGACGCCATGCTCCTCACCCCAACACCAATCACGCAGGCCAACCTCGGTGTGGTCGTCGAAGCCGGGCACATCAGCAAGGCGGCACTGTGCCGCGGCGTCGATGCCGCCAAGGCCCCGGCGGCCTGCAAGTGATGCCATGGGACTCCTGGACCGCCGAGGACCGCCGCGCCGCCCTGCTGGGTGCCGTGCTGCTGGTCCTGGGCGTGGGCTTTCATGCGGCCACCTCGCAGTTCCTCACGGCCGAGAACCTCTACAACCTGCTGCAGCAGACGGCGGTCACCGGCATCGTGGCGGCGGCGCTGTCACTGCTCATCATTGCGCGGCAGATCGACCTCTCGGTGGGCTCGCTGCTCGGCGTGGTCGGCGTGCTGATGGCCTGGCTGATGTACGAGCACGGCTGGTCTTGGCCACTCGCCGTCGGCGCGGCATTGGCGGTGTCGCTGGCGGTGTCGCTGGTGCAGGGCGGACTCACCGCCTGGCTGGGTGTGCCCTCCTTCGTGGTCACGCTGGGCGGGCTGGTCAGCCTGCGAGGCGCGGCCTTCCTGGTGGCCGATGGCAAGACGCAGCCGGTGACGGACGAGTCCTTTCTGGCACTGGGCGGCGGCTTGGATGGCAGCCTCGGCGTGATGGGCTCCTGGCTGCTGGCGCTGCTGCTTCTGGCCCTGCTGCCGTGGTGGCGGGAACCGCGGCGGGCCGCGATCTATGCGCTGGTGTTGCTGGGCGTGACGGCGCTCTGTGCCAGCTACCGCGTGATGCCGGAACGCCTTGGCCAGGGCCTGCCTTATCCACTGTTGGTCTGGGCTGCCGCAGTGGCCCTGCTGCAGTTGCTGGCCACGCGCACGCGCCTGGGCCGGCACACCTATGCGCTGGGCAGCAATCCGGAGGCCGTTCGACTGGCGGGCGTGCCGGTACCCTGGGTGTTGGTGCGCCTCTACCTGCTGCTCGGTGCCGCCGTGGCGCTGGCCGCGCTGGTGGCGGTGGCACGGCTGAACGCCGGGACCAACTCGCTGGGCACTGGGCTGGAACTGCAGGCGATTGCCGCAGCAGTGATCGGCGGCGTGGCCTTGGCCGGCGGGGCGGGTTCGCCCCTCGGCACGGTGCTGGGTGCATTGCTCATGCAGGTGTTGGACAACGGCCTGCTGCTGCTCGATGTACCGATTGGTTGGCGCATGGTGCTGATTGGCCAGGTGCTCATCGTGGCCGTGGTGCTCGACCGCAGGAGCGCACGATGAGCCAAGAGCTGCTGAAACTGGAATCGCTCAGCAAGGCCTTCGGCGGCGTGCATGCCGTGCAGGACGTGAGCCTGAACGTGCGCCCTGGAGAAGTGCTGGCCCTGCTGGGCCACAACGGCGCGGGCAAGAGCACCCTGATGAAACTGCTGGCCGGTGCCGAGCAACCCGACTGCGGGCAGATCCTGCTGCAGGGCCAGGCCCAGCACTTTGCCGACCCGCAGGCCGCGCAGGCCGCCGGAATCGAGACCATCCACCAGACCCTGGCGGTGGCCGACCACCTGGATGCGACCGCCAATCTGTTCCTTGGCCGTGAACTGAGCACGCGCTGGGGCCTGCTGGACGAAGCCGCGATGGAGCAGGCCGCACGCACCGCGTTCGTTCAGCTCAACCCACGCTTTACACAGGCGCGTGGCGTGCCGCTGGCCTCGCTGTCGGGCGGACAGCGGCAGATGGTGGCCATCGCCCGCGCGCTGCACTTCAAGGCCCGCGTGCTCATCCTCGACGAACCCTGCGCCGCGCTCGGGCCCGAGGAATCTTCGCTGGTGCACGCGCTCATTCAGCGCCTGCGTGAGCGGGGCGTGGGCATCGTGCTCGTCACCCATGACCTGCCCGACGTGTTCCTGCTGGCCGACCGCCTGGCGGTGATGCGCCACGGCCGCCTGCTTGGCATGTGGAAGCGTGCCGACGTGAGCGAAGACGATGTGCTGGCCCTGATCGTCGCCGGCAAGAAGCCCCAGCATGCGGAGGAAGCGCCTTGAACGCCATCGGCCTGGATCTGGGTACCTCGGGCCTGAAGGCCGTGCTGCTGTCGGCCGACGGCCGGCTGCTGGCGGAGGCCACCGCACCCTTGGGCGTGCAGCGCCCTCACCCGCTGTGGAGCGAACAGCAGCCGGCCGACTGGCTGGCCGCTGCCGACACGGCAGTGAGGTCGCTGCGCGCGCGAGTGGACGCCTCTGATTGGGCCGCCGTGACAACGCTGGCAGTGGCCGGCCAGATGCATGGCGCCGTGCTGCTCGATGCAGCCGGCCAGGTGCTGCGCCCGGCCATCCTCTGGAACGACGGCCGCAGCCAGGCACAGTGCGCCGAGCTTGAACGGCGCGAACCGGCGACGCGGCGCATCAGCGCCAACCGCGCGATGGCGGGCTTCACCGCCCCCAAGCTGATGTGGGTGGCCGAGCACGAGCCGGATTGCTTCGCCAAGGTGGCCACCGTGCTGCTGCCGGCGTCCTGGCTCAGCTTCCAGCTCAGTGGCGAGAGGGCCATCGACTGCAGCGACGCCGCCGGCACCCTGTGGCTGGACGTGGCCCAGCGCCGCTGGAGCGCCGAGATGCTGGCCGCCACCAGCCTGACCGAAGCGCAGATGCCGCGCGTGTGCGAAGGCAGCGAGGCCATCGGCACCCTGCGCCCGCACTGGGCGGCCGCTTGGGGCCTGAGCCCCCGCGTGCTGCTGGCCGCCGGGGCCGGAGACCAGGCCGGGGGCGCCGTGGGCGTCGGCGTGGTGCGTGCAGGCCAGGGCTTTGTGTCGCTCGGCACCTCGGGCGTGCTCTTCGTGGCCAGCGCGCAGCACAGCGCCAACCCGGACCGCGGCGTGCACAGCTTCTGCCACGCCCTGCCGAACACCTGGCATCAAATGGCGGTGATGCTGTCGGCTGCGGACTCGCTGAGTTGGTGGAGCCGCATGACCGGTGCTGCGCCGGCCGATCTGGTGGCGCCCCTGACGGTGGGCGAGGTGCGTGAGCGCGCGCCCCTCTTCCTGCCCTACCTGAGCGGCGAACGCACCCCGCATGCCGACCCGGCCGCTGCCGGCTGCTTCCTGAACCTGCGCCAGTCGCAAGAGCGCGACGACCTCAGCTACGCGGTGATCGAAGGCGTGGCCTTCAGCTTCGCCGACGGCTTGCAGGCCATGCAGGCGGGTGACAGCCGCACGAACGAGGGGGCGGCCGAGTTGCTGGCCATTGGCGGCGGCGCGCGCTCCGACGCCTGGCTGCAACTGCTGGCCGACACCTTGCAAACCACGCTGGCGCGGCCAGCGGGCGCCGAAGTCGGCCCGGCGCTCGGCGCCGCGCGCC
>JAFLDE010000149.1 GCA_017302655.1 Burkholderiales bacterium | reverse complement strand
CGCCCAGGCCGCTGCTGGCCCCAGCGGCGCTGTTGGCCGCCTGGGCGGCGAAGGCCGCACGCAGCACCTGCGAGAGCTTCACGGCATCGGCGTTCTTCAGGTGCACCACGCGGATGTTGGCGGCACCGCCATCGGCCACCGGCACGTCGAGCTGCAGCACCAGCTTCTTCAGCGAGGCCAGGCGTGCGGCATTGGGCGCGCGAAGGATGAGGGCGTTGCCGCGCGGGTCGGCCAGCACCGTGCTGCCGCTCATGCCGGGCAGCTGCACCTGCACGCCGGGCAGGCCACCGGCGCCGCCGCCGTCCAGGCGCTGCACCAGCGGCGCCAGTTCGCTGGCCACCTGGTGCTTCAGCGGCACGATCTCCACGTCGGTGCTGGCCGGCGTGTCGAGCGCGGCGATGATCTTCGAGATGCGCTGCAGGTTGTCCGCGTAGTCGGTGATCACCAGGCTGTTGTTGCCCGGGTTGGCGTTGATGGTGTTGTTGACGTTGACCAGCGGGCGCAGCACGGCCACCAGGTTGTTGGCGTTCTCGTGCCGCAGCTGGAAGACCTGGGTCAGCACCTGGTCGCCGCGGGCCTTGCTGTCCTCGCCCACGATGACGCCGGTGGCCTGCAGCTTGGCGTCGGCCTCGGGCACGACCTTCAGCAGCCCAGCGGCATTCACTACCGAGAACCCCAGTCCGCGCAGCGCCGACAGGTACTGTGCGTAGGCCTCGCTGACCTTCAGCGGCTGCTCGCTGTAGAGCGTGACCACGCCCTTCACGCGTGGGTCCACCAGGATGGGCTGGCCGATCATGTTGGCCATGGCGCGGGTCACCGCCTCCAGATCGGCGTTGACGAAGTTCAGCGACACCGGCGTGTTGGCCTTCAATGCCGGGGGCTGGGCGAGCAGCGGCGTCATCGCCAGCAGCGTGGAGAGAGCGATCGCTTGCAGCTTCATGGCATCACAGAGTAATCACGGACCGCGCACCCTGGCGCCGGCCGATGATGTTGAGAAGGTTGTCGAGGGCCGCTTCGCGGCCCGGGGCGGCTTGGGCGTCGCCTTGGAATCGTTGGCCGGCTGGGGCACCCAGCCGGCCCTGGCCCTGCAGCAGCAGGGCGCCGTCCAGGGTGGCCAGCTGCAGTTGCGCCGCGCCTTGCGCGGGGGCGAGCAGGCTGAGGCGGTAGCTGCCCAGCGGGGAGACGGTGGCCACTCGGCTGCTCAGGTGCTGCAGCTCGGCCACCAGGGCGCCGCGCGGCTGCCAGCTGCCATCCGTGCGCACCAGTTGGAAGTCCTGGCTGATGAGCTTCAGCTGGCCGCCCAGTTGCAGGGTGTTCCAGGGTGTGCCGAGGCCGCTCAGCCAGTCGGCAGGGAGTCGCAGGAAGGGTTCGGCGCTGCTGGGCCCATGCAGGCGCCACAGGCCTTCGTGCCGCTGCAGGCGTACCCAGAGCGGGCTCAGGCTGCAGCAGTCGCTTCGCAGGCGCAACTCGGGTTGCATGCCGCTCCAGCCGAGTTGCCAGTGCACGCGCCCCGGCAACTGGCTGGCATCGCGGCTGCCCGGGCCGCCGGTGAGCACCAGCACGCCCGAGCCGTCCCATAGGTGACCGCGCGTGTCGGCCAGTTGCACATGGCCGCTGCTGGCCTCGGCCAGGGGGCCGGCCAGCCAGCGAGCCGGTGCCTGCACCAGCAGCGCCGCCAGCGCACCCAGGATCAGGCCCACGAGGGCCCAGCGGCGTGACGGCCGGTGGCTGCTGGGCGTCCATCGCTTCACGGCGAGATGAGCACCACGATGCTGCCGCCATAGCCGGTGGGGCCGCGCTGCCATTGCGCCTCGACGGCGCGCACGCGGGCGGTGTTGCGCGTCTCGGTGAGCCAGGCGGCGAGCAGGTCGCCACTCAGGCCGGAGAAGGTCAGGGTGGCGCGGTCGCCCTGCACGCTCAGCCGCGCGTCGCCGCCGAGGGCCTCGGTGGCTTCCTGCAAGGCCGCCTGCGCCTGCGCCGGGCTGACCGGCGCCTGGGCGACGAGTTGCCGGGCTTCTCCTGCCCAGGCCTGCATCTGCGCCAGCTCGGCGTCCAGGCGCTGCAGGCGCTGCGGCGCCTCGCGCAGGGTCTTCAGCGGCGGCAGCACGAAGACGCTGAGCACCAGCAGCAGCAGCAAGGCCAGGCCTGCCACCTGAAGGCCGAGTTGTTCGCGCGGGGCCAGCGCCGCCCAGCGGGCCTTCAAGGGGTGGAGCGCTGCGTTCATGGCTGGCGGCGGCGCAGGATCAGGCGCCCTTGGTCGTCATGAAGCTGCCAGCCTTCGCTGGCCAGCTTCTGGCGCAGCGCATCGATCTGCGCGTCGCCGAAGCCGGCCCGCGGCACGCTGAGCTGGCCGGGCTCGTATTGCAGCGCCTCGGTGGGGCCCCGCTCGGCCGGCCAGGCCACGGCCAGCACATCCAGCAGGCTTTCGAGGTCGTCGGGACCCAGTGCGCCCGCTTGGGTGCGCAGGGTCTGAAGTTCGCGCTGCATCTGCAGTTGGGGCTGAACCACCACGCCCACACGGGGGAAGCTGGTGCGCAAGGTGGCTTCCAGCTGCTGCTGGCGGCTTTCGATGGCCTGGCGCTGCTGCCAGGCGCTGACGTTCAGGCCGACCAGCCCCAGACCGGCCCATACGAGCAAGCCCAGTCGGGCCGCCTTCCACTTCGGATGCAGCAACTGCTGGGCGGCCTGGCGCAGCCAGCGCAGGCCGGAGAGGCGAGGCGCCAGATCGAACTGGCGCAAGTTCCAGGGGCCGGCCAGGGCCAAGGCGGCGGCTTGCGCCGGTGTGCGCAGCGGCACGTTGCCACCGGTCCAGGCTTCGGCTGCGGATTGCGCTTCAGGGCTGGCCGTCCAGTGCAGGGTGGCCGTGCCCCCGCTCTGCAACGCGGTCAGGCGCGGCCGCGCGTACCCGCCCTGCAGCGGCAGCGGGGCCACGCCATCGGGGCCGCTCAGCAGCAAGTGCAGCGGGCCGCCGGCGGCGTCGAAGCTGAAATGCCCCTCGGTCTGGGCCTGCGGCCAAGCCAGCGGCACGACGCGATCGACCAGGCGCTGCGCAGCGTCGAGCTCCGCCAGGGCCGCGGTCAGCGGCGCGCGGGCACACACCGCCACCCATACATCCTGGCCCGCGGCGGCCTGCGCCTCGATGGCGAAGTGCAGATCCTCCGCATCCTCCAGCAAGCGCTCTTCCAGCAAGCCCTGCAGGGCCGCGCGCCAGCGCTTGGCGCTGGTGCGCGGCAGGGTGACGCGCTGCCAGCTCAAGGAGCCGGGCGGCATCAGCAGGGCCAGCTGGTCGCTGCGCGGCAGCTGATCGGCGGCGCCATGACCTTCCTCCAGCAAGCGGCCCTGTGGGTCCAGCAGACACCAGTCGTAACCGGCTGCACGGACGCCTTGCGCGCCGCCCAGGCGCGGGCGTTCGGGCAGGAAGAGGGCGAGGGTGCTCATGGACAGAGGGGCGAAGGGGCGGCGGATTCTAGGGAGCGAGGAGAGGCGGCCTCGCCTGAGTGGAGGCTTCGTCCAGGCTGCTCACGCGTTCACGGCGCAGCAGCTTCACTTCCAGGCCCTCGCGCTTGAGCAGCGAGCGCTGCTGCATCACCCGTTCGTCCAAACGCAACCGGCCGGTGACGATGAAGTGCTCGCTCTTGACATCGAAGCGCGTGGGGCTGAGCGCGGCGTGCAGGGGCTCGGGCAGCAGGGACTTGGCGTCGTCCAGCGAGCGGAAAGGGCGCAGCTTGCGGGTTTGCACCATGCGCTCGGCCAGCGCCAGGTTCATGCCGTCCAGTGCCGCCGCCAGCACCTCGCGCGGCGCCGTGTTCAGGTTCAGGCGCGTGGGGCTGCCACCGCTGGGCAGCAGGATGAGCCAGGGCTCGAGCTTGGAGCGCGCGTCGGCGTCGAGCCCGTACCAGGCGAGTTGGTCGAGCTGGCGCGCGAGCAGCGGGGCGTCCTGCACGTCCTGGTTGTTGCGCGATGCCGCGCGGATCTGCTCGACCACGCGCTGCGCCAGCGCTCGCGACAGGCCGGCGCCTTCCAGCAGGCGCTCGACGACGCGCTGCTCAAGCGCCAGCTCGGCTTCGTCCTTGGCCAGCGCGACGTTCAGCAGGTTGTAGCGCGCCTGGGCGTCCTCGATGCTGCCGGACAGGAAGGCCTCCAGCGCCGCGTCGTCACCGGCCTGGGCTTGGCCACGGTCGGCGGCCAGGAAGGTCGACAGGCGGGCTTCGGCCAGCGGCACCGCCCAGGGTTCGCCCAGGTGGTCGATGGGTTCGCGCTGGTTGTTCCGCGCGTCCTCGCGCAGGATCAGCCGCGCCCAGTCCAGGCCACCGAGCAGCACCCAGCCGGCCTGCGCGCGGGCGCGGTCGGCGGCCTCGATGCTCACCGCCCGCACCTGTCGCCAGACCATGGCTGCTGCCAGACTGGCCACCAGCGTGACGATGACCATGGCGGTGAGCAGTGCCGCGCCGCGCTGGCGGGATCCGCGCTTCATGCCGAGCCAGCCAGCAGCAGCTGGCGGGTGAGGGTGCCGGCCAGGCCGCTGCCCGGGCCGAACTGCAGCTGCAGGCGCACGCCGCGCGGCAGGTTGGGTTCATTGGGGTTCGGTGCTGCTGCTGGCGGGGCACTGGCGCCGGAGGCTGGCGGGTTGGGCGGCGCAGGGGCCTGCGGCTCCTTGCGCACGGGGGCGTCGTCGCCGGTGGACAGCGCGTTGGCCCAGGCGTTGTCCCAGAAGTAGTAGAGCTGCCAGTCGCTGACGCCTTCGAACACCGTGAGGCGCTCGGCCGCCAGCACCAGCGGCTGTTCGCTGCGCTCCCAGGCCTGGCGCAGGGCGGCCAGGCTGGTCACCGGGGGCGAGGCCCAGCGACACCACTTGCCTTGGTCGAGCGTCCAGACCACCACCTGCAGGCCCTGCGCCTGACGCCGCGTGAAGCGCAGGCTGGCGCCGTCGAAGGCCAGCGGCGGACCCACGAGGCCGGTGGGCTGTACTTGCTCCAGATCGAGCTCCCACTGCGCCAACGCGGTCTGCAGCGTGGCGCTACGCTCGATCGACTCCTGGGTCAGGTCGCGGGCGCGCAGCATGCCGTCCAGCCCACGCCAGGCCATGGCGCTCATCACCGCCATCAGCAGCAGCGCCACCAGCACTTCCACCAGGGTGAAGCCCTGCGGGGCTCGTCCGCATGCAGCCGGGGTGGGCGTCAGGGCGCCGGACATCAGCGGTTGCACACGATGGTGGTGAGGGTGAGCAGGCGGGGGGTCTGCGCGTCACCCACGCTGGCGTCCACGCGGCGGCAGTTCGGGTTCGGCGTGGCGCGTGCGGCCAGCTCGCCCTCGAACACCCGGCCGAGCTGCTCGCAGTTGAAGCGGCTGTCGCCCACCCCGGGGAAGCGCCGCTGCAGTCGGATCTCGGTGAGCTCGTTCTCCACGCACCACTGCGCGGTCGTCATGCGCTGCAGGCGCTCGGCGTTGAGCGTGAGGCTGCCGGCCGCCTTCACGCCTGCGCCGAGGGCGATGGCCACCACGGCCAACGCCACCAGCACCTCGATCAGCGTGAATCCGCTGCGCCACGGCGCCGGCGGTGAGGCGGGCTTCATCGCTGGATTCGGAAAGGTTGCAGGCCGTCGCTGGCGATGCGCAGCTGGTGCTCCCCCAGGCGAAGGCGCAGCGACTGGCGCGGCAGCAAGGGCTCGGGGCCGAGCAGCAGCTCGCGTTGTTGGCCGTCCAACTCGACGGCCAGGGGCTCGCCCAACCAGCGCGTGGGCAGGGGCGTGCGCTGGGGCAGGCCGCTGAAGGCGAAGTGTTGTGCCGGGTCCTCCAAGCTAGCGCCTGGGCGCCAACGCACCGGCAGACCCGCGGCGCGGGCTTCGGCGCGGGCGGTTTCCAGCAGGGCGATGAGGCGTTCGCCCTCGCGCTCCAACTGCGCCTGCGCCGGATCGCGCAGGCTCAACCCGATCGTGGCCGTGGCCACGGCCACCAGTGCCACCACCACCAGCAGTTCGATCAGCGTGAAGCCGCGTTGCGCTGGCCTACTGCCAGGAGCCGATATCCGCATCGATGCCCTCGCCACCCGGCTTGCCGTCGGCGCCGAAGCTGAAGACGTCGATCTCACCCTTCAGGCCCGGGTTCATGTACTGATAAGGCCGGCCCCAGGGGTCGTTGGGCAACTTTTCAACATAGACACGCCAGTTCGTCGGCACGGCGCCGGTGCTGGGCTTGCGAACCAAGGACTCCAGACCTTGCTCGCCACTCGGGTAGCGCATGTTGTCAAGCTTGTAGAGCTTGAGCGCTTGCATCAGGTTGTTCACGTCGGTGCGGGCGGCGGTGACGCGGGCGTCGTCAGCCCGGCTGAGCACATTGGGCACGACCAGCGCCGCCAGCACACCGATGATGACGAGCACCACGAGCAGCTCGATGAGAGTGAAGCCGCGGTAGCGGCGAAGGGCTGGACGCATGGCTCGCGAGACGGGAGATGGGTGGCGGCTCATGATAATGGCCGCATGCTGCAACGCCTGATCACGCTGAGTGTCTGGATCCTGGTGGGTTGGACCGCCCTGAGCCTGGGCCTGCGCCTGTGGCCCCATGGCCAACAAGCGCCAGCCGGGGTGCCGGCTTCCTTGACCGAGCGGCCGCCGCCGGCCGACCTCAGCAAGCTGCTGGGCGCGGCTGCCGTCACCGCGTCGGTGGATGCCGCGCCGCCGCCCCCGCCCGAGGCGTCGCGCTTTCAACTGCTGGGCGTGGTGGCGCCCCGCCAGCCGGCGCTGCAGACCCGCGAAGGCGTGGCCCTGCTGTCGGTGGATGGCGGTCCGGCGCGC
>JAFLDE010000148.1 GCA_017302655.1 Burkholderiales bacterium | reverse complement strand
AGTTACCAAGCCAAGTAAAGAGTGAGGACATCAGGGATAAGAAATTGTGTGATCACATAAATTTGTTTAAATTTATCATGCGCTGTATGCAAATGGAAAGTATTCTTGGGGACCGTCTGGCCAGCGTGCTGGCCATGCGCACGCGCGCCGAAGCCGTGCAGCGACCGGCCGACTTCGACCTGCCGCGCTTCTGGCGCGAGAGCAGCGCACGCTTCGAAGCCGAACTGCGCCGCCTGAGCGTGCAGGTGCGCGTGAGCGAGCTGGGCCTGGCCCGCCTGCGCAACGCGCGCATTCCGCATGAAATCCAGGCGGCGCCAGACCGGCTCACCCTGTGGTTCGAAAGCGAGGACATGGCGGCCCGGCAGTTGCTGGCGCTGGGCGACGAGTTCGAGCTGCTCGCCCCCGACAGCCTGGTGCAGCAGCTGCGCGCGCTGCTGCAGGCCATTGCGGCCCGGCATGCAGGGCCGCTGCGCTCAGCGCCTACTTAGCGGGCTGGCCGACCGCTTCATCGGCCGGCCAGCCGGCCAGCACACGCTGCATGAAGCCCAGCACCGCCTGGTTCTGGAAGCGGACGTTCTCGGCCTTGCGAAAGCCATGGCCCTCGTCCTCGCCGGTGAGGAACCAGACCGGCGTGCCCTGCGCGCGCACGGCGCGCACGATGGCCTCGGCCTCGCCGTAGGGCACGCGCGGGTCGTTGCGGCCGTGCACCACGAGCAGCGGCTTGGTGATGCGCGCCGCCTGGGTCAGCGGCGAGATGCGGTGCAGGAACTCGCGCATGGCGGGGTCGCGCTCGTCGCCGTATTCGGCGCGGCGGTTGTCGCGCCGGTAGCTCTCGGTGTTCTGCAGGAAGCTGACGAAGTGCGCGATGCCCACGCGGCAGATGCTGCCGGCGATGCGCGCCGACTCGTGCACCGCCACGGCCAGGCTCAGGTAGCCGCCGTAGCTGCCGCCGCCCACGATGACGCGCGAGGCGTCCATGCCTGGCTGCGTGGCAATCCAGTCGAGCAGGGCGCTCACATCCTTCACCGCGTCCTCGCGCCGCAGGCCGTTGTCGAGCATCAGGAAGCTGCGCCCGAAGCCGTCCGAGCCGCGCACATTCGGCTCGATGACATGCACGCCCCATTGTTCGGACAGCTGCCGCGTCAGCCCTGCCACCGGCCCCGGGCGGGCCTGCGCGGAGGGGCCGCCGTGCAGATTGATGTAGACCGGGCGCGGCCCCTCGAAGCGCGCCGCCGGCGGCAGGTGCAGGCCGCTGATGGCGCGGCCGTCGAAGCTGCGCCAGACCAGGCGCTGCCACTGCGGCACCTCGCCTCCCTGCTCGCTGCCGGCCCAGGCCTGCAGCTGCTGCTTCGCGGCGTCCCACACCACGATGCGCCCCCCACTTCGCGCCGACACCTGCTGCACCGCCAGCAGCGGCAGGCGGGGGTGCCAGGCCGGGCTGCTGAGCACGCTGCCTTCCAGCCCCGGCACCGGTTGGGGCGCCACGCCGGAGCCCGGCCGCCACAGGCGCAGGGTGGAGAAGCCGTCCTCGTTGTGCAGCAGGGCCAGCCAGCCGCTCTCGCTTCCCGCCCCCGCTTGCTCGGCGCTGGCTTCCAGGTCGGCCGGCGGCTCCAGGCCGCGCAGCGGCGCGCTCAGGCGGCCGGTCTTCAAGTCCAGTCGGGCCAGCTGGCGGAACTCGCCGCCCAGGGTCTGGCGCAGCCAGATCGACTCGCCGGGGCTGCCGGACGGGGCGGTGTCGGCGGCCTCGCTCGCTGGGTGTGCCCGATCGGCCATCGTGGCCGGGGCCTCGTCCTCGGCGGCCCGGCTGGTGCCCAGCGCCCGGCCGCTGGCCTGCGCGCTCGCGAAGTGCCACCACTGCTCGCGCCCCGCGCGGCTGGCGCGCACCAGGATCTGCCCGCTGCGGCTCACGCGCAGCGAGGTGTAGCGGCCGCCATCCAGCGCCGCCAGCTCGCGCGGTGCATCGGGCTTCATCGGGTCCAACCACACCAGGCTGCTGTGCGAGGCGGCGGCGGCTCCCGCGTCGCGGTTCAGGCGCTGGCGCACCAGCACGAGGCCCTGCCCGTCCGGCAGGAACGCCCAGTCGGAGACACGGCTGGCGCCAGGGGTGAGCAATTGGGGCCGGCCGGGGCTGGGCTGGCCTTCGGCGTCCAGGTCGAGGCGGAAGAGGCGGAAGGCTTCGTCGCCGCCCTGGTCCTGCGCGAAAACGATGTAGCGGCCCTGCAGGGGCTCGTAGGCAGCGGCGGTGACACGTTCGCTGCCGCGGGTGAGCGGCTCAGGCTTTTCGCCCGGAGCGCGCAGGCGGTGCAATTGCACGCTGCCGCCGCGGCGAGCCAGCACCAGCATCTCCGGTCGCAGCGGGTGCCAGGCGGCGAAGCGGGCCAGCGGGCTGACTTCGCGATCACCCGTGTCGCGTTCCGGCTCGGCCTCGCGCAGCGGCTGCGCCAGCCAGCGCTCCGGGGGCGGCATGCCGTCGGCCTTCAAACCGACCGGCAGTCCGGTCGCCCCGGCCAGCGGGGCCAGCAACAGGCCGGACACCCAGGCGCCGACCCTCATGGCCCGCCGCAGGCGAAGCCAAAGGGGAAACTGCCGCGCGACGGCACTCGCGGGGACTGGGCACGTGATCATCGGCGCATGATGCATGAGCCCTTTCAGCGCGCTCCCATGGGCGCGGGGCAAGCTCAATATCTCGCTTGCGAAGATTAGAGGCACGGACAATGCAGTATGACTTGGCTATGGAACAACGCCCGTGTATCCACCAAGGTCGGCGTCTTGGGTGCGGGCCTGCTCGCCATCGCGCTTGCCTCGATCGGGCTGACGCTTTGGATCGGTTGGCAGCTTGAAGGTGGCGCTGCGGCGGTAAATGAAGCTGGTCGGCTGCGCATGCAGACTTGGCGCATCGCGCATGCGGTTGCAAGCGGCGAACGCACGGAAGCTCGGCAGTTGTTGCAGCAGGTGGACGAGGCACTGCGTCTTATCCGAGAGGGTGATCCCGCGCGCCCTTTATTTCTCCCTCGAGATCCGCAGACTGCTGAAGCCTATGTGTCAGTCAGCAGCGGCTGGAGGGACTTCAAGGCCCAGGCGGCCGGCACGGGCAATCAACTCAACAGCAAGCAAGTGAACGACATGGTGCATCAGGTGGATCGCCTGGTGGCCGCCATCGAGTCGAAGTTAGCCGATTGGAATGCCCTACTTTCTGCAGTGCAGCTCGCGCTTGTCGGCTTAGCCATTGCAGCGTCGGTTGCTTTTCTGTATGCCTCGCACCTGTTGGTATTTGCGCCCGTGGACCGGCTGCGCCGCAGTCTGGCCATTGTGGAGCGGGGAGACTTGCGCGTAAGGATCGAAGAGGGCTCGCGCGATGAGTTCGGCGATCTGGCGCGCGCCTTCAATCGCATGACCGAACGGCTGCAGGCCCTGTATGGCAGCATGGAGAGTGAGGTGCGCAGCAAGACCAGCGAGTTGCGCGAGGAAAAGCATCGGCTGGCGGCGCTGTACGACGCCAGCGCTTTTGCCGCCCGGGCCACCACGCAACAGGAACTTGCGGCCGGCTTCGCCGACCGATTGCGCCGAGCAGCCCGGTGCGATGCCGTGGCCATCCGCTGGGTGGACAGCAGCCAGCAGCGCATGGTTCTTCTGGCAGCACAGGGCCTTCCGCCAACACTACTGGAACAGGAGCGCTGCCTCAAACCCGGCGATTGCTATTGCGGCAGCCCGGAGCCCAAGGCAAGGGTGATTCCGATTCGCGCCGAACATGAACCCGAAAGCGCTTGCACCAGGGCCGGATTCGTGGCTGTGATCAGCGTAGCCCTGCCGGTGCAGGGGCGCCTAATGGGGGAGGTGAATCTCCTCTACCGCGAGGAGCCGCGCATGGGTTCCGACGATCATGACCTTCTTGACAGCCTTGCAAGTCACTTGTCCAGCGCTCTGGAGGGCCTGCGTCTCGAGGCTCTGCAACGCGAGGCTGCAGTGGCCGAGGAGCGAGGCCTTCTGGCGCGCGAACTGCACGACTCGATTGCACAGAGCCTCGCCTTCATGAAGATTCAGCTGCAATTGCTGAAGGATGCACAGCAGCGCGGCAAGACTGAAGAGACCACGCGCTTGCTTGACGAGCTGGGACTGGGTTTGAGGGAGAGCAGCGCCGATGTGCGTGCTTTGCTGATGAATTTCCGGACCCGCACGACAGGCGACGACATGCTGCCTGCATTGCAGCAGACGATGCAGAAGTTCCGCCTTCAAAGTGGGGTCACGGCCGAATTGGAAGTGGATGGTCACGGCGCTCCCCTACCGGCCGACGTGCAGGTGCAACTGCTGCATGTGGTGCAAGAGGCCTTGTCCAACGTGCGCAAGCACGCACAGGCTCGGTCCGTGCAGGTGCGGCTGACGCACCAACCACGTTGGCAGATCGAAATCCAAGACGACGGGCAGGGTTTCGACCTCAATGGCGATGCACCTGACGAGAGCCATGTGGGTCTGCGCATCATGAGAGAACGCGCTGTCAAGGTCGGGGCCAGCTTCGAGGTCGAGTCGAGCCCGGGTGTCGGAACTCGGGTGCGCGTGTCACTGCCAGAATCCGCCGCGCTGAGCCATGAATGACGCGACCCAGACCCCCACAACCCCGCGGCCCATCCGCGTGCTCGTCGTGGACGACCACACGCTGTTCCGCCGCGGCCTAGCGGCGCTGCTGAGCACGCAGCCTCATTTGCTGGTGGTGGGGGAAGCCGCAGATGCCTCGGCCGCCGAGCGCTTGGCAGCCGAGCTCCAGCCGCAGGTCGTCCTGCTGGACAACCATCTGCCCGGTGTCAGCGGCGTGCAGGCACTGCCCGCGCTGAGGGCTGCGGCTCCCGGCGCGCAGGTGCTGATGCTGACGATGAGCGAGTCCGAGAGCGACCTTGGCGCAGCGCTGCGCGGCGGCGCCTGCGGCTACCTGCTCAAGACCGCCGACAACCTGGAGCTGACCCAGGCCATCGAGCGCGCCATGCGCGGCGTCTCGAGCTTCAGCGCCGAGATGGCCGGCAAGCTGGCCAGCGCCTTCCGCCAGGAGGCCGAGGTGGCGGCGCCGCCGCCGCCCGATCCCTTCGCCAGCCTGTCGCCGCGCGAGCGCGAGATCCTCGACTTCATCGCCCGCGGCGATTCGAACAAGCAGATCGCCCGCGAGCTCGGTATCGCCGAGACCACGGTGAAGATCCATGTGCAGCACCTGCTGCGCAAGCTGAACCTCGATTCGCGCGTGCAGGCCGCGGTGCTGGTCACGCAGCAGCGCGGCAGCGGCAGCGGCAGCAATTAGGGGCGCATCAGGCCGCGCGCCCCTCGCCGGCCTCTTCGTGGGTGACGCCGTCACGGATGTGATAGATCCGCTTGAAGGTCGGGATGATCTTCTCGTCGTGGGTGACGACGATGACCGCCGTGCGGTAGCGCTGCGCCATGTCGTTGAGGATGCGGATCACCGCCATCGCACGCTCGCTGTCCAGCGGTGCCGTGGGCTCGTCGGCCAGGATCACCGGCGGGTGGTTGACCAGCCCGCGCGCGATGGCCACCCGCTGCTGCTCGCCGCCCGACAGCTGCGAGGGCATGGCGCGTGCGCGGTGCTTCACGTCCAGCGCGCCGAGCAGTTCGACGGCACGCTGGCGCGCCTGGGCGTTGGGCACGCCGGCCAGCATGGGCAGCAGCGCCACGTTGTCGGTGACGTCGAGGAAGGGGATCAGGTAGGGCGCCTGGAACACGAAGCCGATGCGGTCGCGGCGCAGTGCGCGCAGATCGCCGACCTGCCAGCCCTCGTCGTAGATCCGTTCGTCGCCCAGGGTCATGCGGCCGGCGCTGGGGTCGATCACCGCACCCAGGCATTTCAGCAAGGTGCTCTTGCCCGACCCCGACGGACCGATCAGGCCGACCACCTCGCCGGGTGCAACCTCCATGTTCACGCCCTTGAGCGCGTCGACGGCGGTGTCGCCGCTGCCGTAGCGCTTGCGCAGGCCCTCGATGCGGATGCCGCCGGTGTGCACATCAACCTCCTATGGCTTCGGCCGGGTCGACGCGCAGCGCCATGCGGATGGCGATGACGCTGGCCAGCGCGCAGATCGCCAGCACGATGAGGAGGCCGAGCAGCGAGTCCTGCGGCAGCAGCAGCACGTATTTGGGGAAGGCGGGCGCCGCGAAGGTGGCGCTGATCTTGCCGACCGCGAAGCCGATCAAGCCGAGCGCCAGCGCCTGCTGCAGGATCATCCAGGCGATGGTGCGGTTGCGCGTGCCGATCAGCTTGAGCACCGCGATCTCGCGAATCTTGTCCATCGTCAGTGTGTAGATGATGAAGGCGACGATGGCCGCGCTGACGATCGCCAGGATCATCAGAAAAAGGCCGATCTGGCGCGCCGAGGTGGCGATCAGCTTGCCGATCAGGATGCCCTCCATCTCGGCGCGCGTGTAGACGGTGAGCCGCTGCCAGCGCCGCACGGAGTTCGCCACCGTGTCCGGGTCGGCATCGGGGCGCAGTCGCACCAGCACGGCGTTGACCGCGTTGGCGCTGGTCTGCGAGGCCTGGACGGCGCCCAGCAGCCCCGGCACGCCGGGCCGGTTGAAGGCCGGGTTGGCGGCGCTGCGGGCGCGACCCTGCACGATGGCGTCGTTGTCCTTCAGGAACTGCGCCTCCTGCGCGTCCTTGAGCGGGATGAACACCATCGGGTCGCCGCCGGACGACACCATGCGGCGCGTCAGCCCCACCACCTGGTAGCGCTTGCGTCGGATCTGCAGGCTGTCGCCCAGGCGCAGCCCGGAGGCGATGTCGGCCATCGCCTCGTAGTGGCCGCGGGTCAGGCGGCGCCCGGCCACCAGCACCGGCGGCCAGCCGGGCGCGCCCCAGGCCTCGCCGGGCACGATGGAAGCCGATATTGCGCGCCTTGGCATGGAGCGCGAGTTCCTTGACGACCGGCCACAATTCGTGG
>JAFLDE010000147.1 GCA_017302655.1 Burkholderiales bacterium | reverse complement strand
AAGAAGCCCGCCGCCGCTGCCGCACCCAAGGCTGCGGCCCCCGCCGCCAGCCCGAGACCGGCTGCACCCCCGCCAGCGGCGGCGGCTGACGACGACTGGGAAACCTTCTGAAGCCCAGTGTCTTAGGCCTCCAGGCCCCCTACCTGGTGGCGTTGCATGGCCAGCTTGAAGAGTTGTGGCACGCTGACCAGGCGGGGCCCGGGCTCCAGCGTGAAGGCTTCGCCGGCTCGTAGCGTGCCGGCACGCCTCACGGCCAGGTAGAAGCCGCAGTAGCCGCTCTGTGCCATGAGCTTCACGGCTTGGGGGAAGCCCATCACGGCGGCAAACTTGAAGCAGGGCTGGCGGGGCTCGGTGACGATGAGCTCGCAGTCGGCGAAGACCAGACGGTCGCCTTGCCAGACCTGAGTCTCCAGCAAGCCCTGCAGGCTCAGGTTCTCGCCCACGTGACCCCAGGGCAGCGCGGCGCCCCAATCGGCCACCTGGGCCTGAGCGCGCACCGTTTGCCAGAACGGGTAGTGCTCGCTCGGGTAGGCATAGATCGCCTTCGTGACCCCGCCATGCACGCTGGAGTCGGCTTGCTCATCGCCCTCCAGACCCAGCTCGTGCACGGACAGCGGGCCGCCCGCCGCTTGCTTGCGGATGGCCGAGCGCACGACGCCCTGGCGGGTGATCAGGGTTTGTGCGGAGGCGCGGTTCAGGCTGAGCAATTTCATGCCGCCAGTGTGACGGAATGCCTCATCGCGCCATGCGCCAAGTGCATAGCACCACCCACCCTGGCGGTTACCGTGCGGTTACAGCGCCAAGACAATCGCCTCCCCAGGCTGCGGCATGGGGTGAGCGCCGCTGCGGCACGGTGTTCACCCGATCCCGTTTTTTGCAACTTGAAGGAACCGCTCCGATGAACGCCCCTGTGCTGGCAGGCCTGCGCCTGAATGTCCCGCCTTATGTCAAACATGCGAAGCTGATCGCCTGGGTGGCCGAAATGGCCGCTCTCACCGAGGCCCAGGAGGTCTATTGGTGCGATGGCTCGCAAGCCGAGTACGAGCGCCTGTGCGAGGAACTCGTCGCCAAGGGCAGCTTCAAGAAGCTGGCCAAGCGCCCGGGCAGCTACCTCGCCTGGACCGACCCCAGCGACGTGGCGCGGGTGGAAGACCGCACCTTCATCTGTTCCGAGACGCAGGAAGCCGCCGGCCCGACCAACAACTGGATGGCGCCGGCCGAGATGCGCGAACTGCTGCAGAGTGGTCCGAACGCCTTGTTCAAAGGCTGCATGCGCGGGCGCACGATGTACGTGGTGCCCTTCAGCATGGGCCCCTTGGGATCGCCGATCGCTCACATTGGCGTGGAGCTGAGCGACAGCGCCTACGTGGCGGTGAACATGAAGCTCATGACGCGCATGGGCAAAGGCGCGCTGGACGTGCTGGGCAGCGACGGTGACTTCGTGCCCTGCATGCACACCGTGGGTGCGCCGCTCCAACCGGGTCAGGCCGACATCGCCTGGCCCTGCAACCCGAATACCAAGTACATCGTCCACTACCCCGAGACCCGCGAGATCTGGAGCTATGGCTCAGGCTACGGCGGCAATGCCCTGTTGGGCAAGAAGTGCTTCGCGCTGCGCATTGCCAGCACCATGGGCAAGGAGCAGGGCTGGCTGGCCGAGCACATGCTGATTCTGGGCGTGACCAATCCGCAGGGCGTGAAGCGCCACGTGGCTGCGGCCTTCCCGAGCGCTTGTGGCAAGACCAACTTTGCGATGCTCATTCCGCCCGAGGGCTTCGAGGGCTGGAGGGTGACCACCATTGGCGACGACATCGCCTGGATCAAGCCCGACGCCGATGGACGGCTGCGTGCCATCAACCCCGAAGCTGGCTACTTCGGCGTGGCCCCGGGCACCAACACGCACACCAACCCGAACTGCATGGCTTCACTGCAGCGCGACGTCATCTTCACCAATGTGGCGCTGACCGATGACGGCGATGTCTGGTGGGAAGGGCTGAGCGACGAGCCGCCCGCGCACCTGTTGGACTGGCAGGGCAAGGACTGGACGCCCGTGGACGGCAAGGTGCAGGGCCGCAAGGCCGCCCACCCCAACGCCCGGTTCACCGTGGCCGCCACCAACAACCCCGCACTTGATGCCGATTGGGACAACCCGCAAGGCGTGGTCATCGACGCCTTCATCTTCGGCGGCCGCCGCTCCACCACCGTGCCCCTGGTCACCCAGGCACGCACTTGGGTGGAAGGCATCTACATGGCCGCCACCATGGGGAGCGAAACCACCGCGGCCGCCTTCGGGCAGCAAGGTGTGGTGCGGCGTGACCCCTTCGCCATGCTGCCCTTCATGGGCTACCACATGGGCGACTACTTCGCGCACTGGCTGACGATGGGCGAGCAGCTGGGCGCCAAGGTGCCGGCCATCTTCTGCGTCAACTGGTTCCGCAAGGGCGCCGACGGCCGTTTCGTCTGGCCCGGCTATGGCGACAACATGCGCGTGCTCAGCTGGATGCTGGACCGCATCGACGGCAAGGCGGAGGGCAGCGCCAATGCCTTTGGCGTCAGCCCAAAGTACGACGAGATGAACTGGACCGGACTGCCGTTCACGCGCGCGCACTTCGAGACCGTCACTGAGATCCACACCGAGGACTGGAAGGCCGAGCTGAAGCTGCACGAGGCCCTGTTCGAGCAGATTGGCGCCCGTCTGCCGGCGGCGCTGCCGGCGGTGAAGGCAGAGATCGAGCAACGCCTGGGCGTCTGAAGCCCTTGGCGCCCGAACGAGCCCGCCCCAGGCGGGCTTTTTCATTTCCAATGCACGCATGAGCCAAGACCTCCAAGACCACGAGTTCGACGAACTCGATCAACTGCTCGAGCAGACGCCCGGCGGCCTGGACGCCATGGACGTGGCGATGCTCGATGGCTACCTCTGCGGTGTGCTGGTGCAGCCCAGCCTGTTGCCGCAGGAACGCTGGCTGCCCCATGTGTTCGACAGCGAGGGCCGTCCGCTCCCCGAGGATGCCGACCCGGCTTGGCGCACACGCACCGGCGAGTTGATCGAGCGCCGGCTTGCCGCCTTGCGCCGCCAGCTGGCCGAAGACCAGTGGTTCGACCCCATCGTGCTGCAACTCGACGAGTCAGCGCCCAGCGAGGACGCCGACCCCTCCTTCGCGGCGCTGCCCGCCTACAGCAAACCGCTGCTGCCCTTTGCCAGCGGCTTCGTGACCGCCCTGCACGCCTTCCCCGACGGCCTGCTGAGCTACGTGGACGAAGAGGCCGTGCACGCCATGGACCGCATTGCGCGCCACCTGCCCTGCAGCGACGACGAGGAGCGCGAAGCGATGGCCGAGCTCGACCGTGAACGGCCGCTGCGCACGGTGGACGAGGCGGTGGAGGACCTGGTGCTGGCCGTGGTCGAACTGGACGCGTTGACGGAGCCAGACCGCTACCGCGTGCAGACCATCCAGCGCGATACGCCCAAGGTGGGTCGCAACGACCCCTGTCCTTGCGGCAGCGGCAAGAAGTACAAGGCCTGCCACGGCAAGACGGCTTGAACCTTCAGCTCGCTTCAGACCTGCATTTGGAGCGCGACCCGACGTTCCAGCTGCAGCCGCAGGCGGAGATCCTGGTGCTCGCCGGAGACATCGGCTCCTACCAGCCGGGGTCTCGCCTGCTGGAGGCCGACTGGGGCCTATCGCGCTTTTCCCAAGGCTGGCGCCAGGTGCTTTATGTGCCGGGCAATCACGAGTACGACCACCAACCCTGGCCCGAGACGCGTGAACGCCTGCGCGAGGCAGCCCAGACGGCCGGCCTGACCTGGCTCGACCGCGAGGTGGTGTGCATCGACGGGGTGCGATTCCTCGGTTGCACGCTCTGGGCGGACTTCGACGCGCTGGTCGATCCGCGCTCGAGCCTGACCCAGCAACTCAAGACCCGCGACAAGGCCTACCGCGCGGCCAACTTCTACCTCCGCCGCTTCAGCAGCCTGGAGGATGGCGCGCCCATGCTGGCCGAGCGGCTGCGCGAGCTGGCCCTGCAAGACCAGGCCTGGCTGCGTGCTGCATTGGCCGAGCCCTTCGAAGGTCGCACGGTCGTCGTCACCCACTTCGCGCCCAGCCTGCGTTCGAGCGACCCGCGCTACGGCCTCACACCGGGCACGGCGGGCTTTTGCAACGCCCTGGACGACCTGCTGGAGCAGGCCGACCTCTGGCTGCATGGGCATCTGCACTGCCCGCAGGACTACCGGGTGGGCCGCTGCCGCGTGGTGGCGAATCCGCTGGGCTATGCCAACAAGGGCGAGCAAGCCGGCTTCCGCGCCGATTGCGTGCTCACCCTGCCTTGACCCCGCGCAAGCACATGCTCCCCGAGTCGTTCGACACTGAAGCCCTTCTCAGGAGACCTTCATGAAGATCCTCGTTCCGGTGGACGGCAGCCCGTACACCAAGCGTGCCCTGGCTTATTTGGCCGCCCACGACGAGTGGCTCGGTCCGCAGCACCGTTACACCTTGCTGCACGCCATCCCGCAGGTGCCGGCGCGCGCTGCTGCCGTGATCGACCGGGCGACGCTCAAACAGTACTACGAGGACGAGGCCGAGAAGGTCTTCAAGCCGATCCGGACCTTTTTCGTGAAGGCCGGGCTGGACGCCGAATACCTCAGCAAGGTGGGCCACGCCGCGGAGACCATTGCCGCGGTGGGAGAGAAAGGCCAATACGACCTGGTGCTGATGGGCAGCCATGGCCATGGCAGCTTGGGCAATCTGGTGCTTGGCTCGGTAGCCAACAAGGTGTTGGCGCACACCAAACTGCCTGTGCTGGTGATTCGCTGAACCGGCGCTGGGCCGGCTGCGCGTGGCGTTAGCTGCGCGCGCGGCGCACCCAGGCCATCGGGTTGTCGAGCGGCGGGTGGGCGCGCTGCGACTCCAACTCAGCGTAAGCGGGCGCGTTGGAGGCGTGCGCTTCCAAGCTGGCCTCCATGCCGAAAGCGGTGCCGAGGTCGGCCGGGTCCTGAACGCGCGCGGGGGCGCGATCGCTGGAGCGACGGAGGAAGGGGAAAGCAGGGGCGAGGCGCATCGTGGGACTCCTGGGTGCGGTTGCTCTTGCGCCCTAGCCGAAATTTGTTCGACCCTGGCCCGTGAAACTACCGAGTGCTTTCAGTGTGCCTAGGCTGCATGACAGTTCCACCCCCCAAAAGGGTGAAACTCCGCCACAGTTGGTAAAAGAGCACACCTTGTTCGTGGGGGCCAACGGCCGCGCGTGAGGATCGGCCGACAGGTTCCCGCAAGAAGAACGAGAAAAGGAGACCGCATGAAGGTGATGGTTCTGGGCGCCGGCATCGTCGGCGTGAGCACTGCCTGGTACCTGCAGGCCAGCGGCCACGAGGTGGTGCTGGTGGATCGGCAGAGCGACGCCGCGCTGGAAACCAGCTTCGCCAACGGCGCACAGATTTCGGTCAGCTTTTGCGAACCCTGGGCCAACGCCTGGGTGCCGGTGAAGGTGCTGAAGTGGCTGGCACGGGACGATTCGCCGCTGCTCTTTCGGCCGCGCCTGGAGCTGGCGCAGATGCGCTATGGCCTGGCCTTCCTGATGCAGTGCACCACCGCGAGCTTCGAGCGCAATGTCGAGGAGCTGGTGCAACTGGGGCGCTACAGCCATGCCCGCTTGAAGGAACTGGTGGCTGAGACCGGCATCGAGTACGACCGCCTGGAGCGCGGCATCCTGCACTTCTTCAGCAGCCAGGCCGACTTTGACAACGGCGTGGCTGGTGCCGAGGTCATGCGCCACCATGGGGTGGACCGCCGCGTGCTGTCACGCGAAGAGGTGCTGGCCGTCGAACCGGCTCTGGCCGGCTTTGGCCCCCACATCCATGGCGGCACCTACACACCCAGCGACGAGAGCGGCGACGCGCTCGTGTTCACGCAGAAGCTGGCCCGCTTGTGCGAGCAGCGCGGGGTGCAGGCGCGCTGGAACACGCAGATCCTGGCGTTAGAGCGTCAAGGCGACGCGCTGGCCGGTGTGCGCGTGCGCACGGCCGAAGGCCGTACCGAGACCCTGCGCGCCGACGCCTACGTCGTCGCCCTCGCTTCCTACGCACCGGCGCTGGTCAATCCGGTCGCCGAGTGCCTGAACATCTACCCGGCCAAGGGCTACTCCGCCACGCTCAAGCTCAAGCACCCCGAGCGCGCCAGCACCGTCAGCCTGCTCGACGACACCCGCAAGATCGCCATCAGCCGCCTGGGCGACCGCGTGCGCATCGCCGGCACCGCCGAGCTGGTCGGCCTCGACACCAGCCTCGACAGCCCCACCAGCCGAGTGCGCTGCGAGGCCCTGGTCAAGCGCTACGAAGAGCTCTTCCCCGGCGTGGCCGACACCTCGGAGCCCAACTTCTGGACCGGCCTGCGCCCCAGCACGCCGACCAACATCCCCTACATCGGCCGCTCGAAGAAGCTCGGCAAACTCTGGTTCAACTGCGGCCACGGCACGCTGGGCTGGACGCATGGCGCCGGCAGCGGCCATGCGCTGGCCGAACTCATCAGCGGCCGGCGCCCGGACACGGCCTTTCAGTTCTACGGCGCCTGACCCACCTGCGCGCACAGCACCCCGAGCTCGGTCTTCAGCCGCAGCTCGGCGCCCTGGCCGGCCAGCAGGCGGCGCACGATGCTCAGGCCCCAGCCCTGCTCGCCCGGCTCGCCGTCCACCGGGTTGGCGATGCACAGCCGCCCCTGCTCCAGCGACACCTGCACCACGCCGCCGCGCTGACCATGGCGGAAGGCGTTGCCCAGCAGATTGGCCAGCACCAGGCGCAGCACCGGGGCGGCCACGGCCAGGCGGTCGCCGCGCTGAAGCTGGATGTCGAGCGTCAGCGCTTGCTCGTCCAGCCAGTCGGCATGCGTCAGCGCCCATTGCTCCACCAGCGGCAGCAGGGCCGTGCCGCCCGGTTCGGGCCGGGGCTGCTCGCCCTCGCGCGCGAGCTGCAGCAAGGTGTCCAGGGTCTGCGCCATGTCCAGCACGGCGCTGCGAAGTAGCAGCAGCTCGGCGCGCGTGCCGCCCTCGGCGAGTTGCTTCTCCAGCCCCAGGCGCAGCACCGTCAGTGGTGTGCGCAGCTCGTGGCTGGCGTCGTGCGTGAATGCTTGTTCGCGCGCCAGGAAGTCGCGCGTGCGCGCCAGCAGAGCCTCGACGCTGCGCGCCAGGGTGCCGACCTCGTCGCTGCGTTCGCGGCCGGGCAGTTGCTGCGGCAGGTCGTCGGCGCGCGCCGCAGCCAGGGTGCC
>JAFLDE010000146.1 GCA_017302655.1 Burkholderiales bacterium | reverse complement strand
AAGCCGGCCGCCGCACCGGCTGCTCCGGCCGCCAAGGCCACGCCGCCCGCAGCGCCGCCAGCTCCGCCGAAGCCGATCGTGGAGAAGGTAACCTACGCCGCTGACGCTTTCTTCGATGTCGACAAATCGGTGCTCAAGCCCGAAGCGAAGACCAAGCTGGATGACCTCGTCAGCAAGATGAAGGCGATTAACCTCGAAGTGATCATTGCTGTCGGCCATACCGATAGCGATGGTTCCGACGAGTACAACCAGCGCCTGTCGGTGCGTCGCTCCGAAGCTGTGAAGGCCTACTTGACCAGCAAGGGCGTGGAAGCGAACCGCATCTACACCGAAGGCAAGGGCGAGAAGAGCCCGGTGGCCGACAACAAGACCAAGGAAGGCAAGGCGAAGAATCGCCGCACCGAGATCGAGGTCGTCGGTACCCGCACCGTGCAGCCGAAGTAATCCGGCTCCGGTTCTATTCAACAAACCCCGCTTCGGCGGGGTTTGTTGTTTCTGGAAGTGATGCGGAAAAGCGAAGGGGCGCCAGCGGCGCCCCTTCGCATGAGCAGCGTCAGTCTGAAATTAGACGCGCTTGCGGTACTCGTTGGTGCGCGTGTCGATCTCAATGACATCGCCCTGGGCGACAAAGATCGGCACCATGATTTCGTAACCGGTGGCGATCTTGGCTGGTTTGAGCACCTTGCCCGAAGTGTCGCCCTTGACAGCCGGCTCGGTCCAAGTGATTTCGCGCTGCACACTGGTCGGCAGTTCCACCGAGATGGCCTTGCCGTCGTAGAACACCACTTCCAACTCCATGCCGTCCTGCAGGTAGTTGATGGCGTCGCCCATGTTCTCGGCCTCGACCTCGTACTGGTTGTACTCGGTGTCCATGCAGACGTACATCGGATCGGCGAAGTAGGAGTAGGTGCACTCCTTCTTGTCCAGGATGATCTGGTCCATCTTGTCGTCCGCCTTGAAGACGACTTCGGTCCCGCTGTTGTTCAGCAGGCTCTTGAGCTTCATGCGCACGGTGGCGGCATTGCGCCCGCCGCGGCTGTATTCGGTCTTCAGGACCACCATGGGGTCTTTGCCGTGCATGATCACGTTGCCGGCGCGAATTTCTTGGGCGATCTTCATGGGTGTGTGGGTGCTTCGAGTTGCGGGTTGCGGGTTGCGCACGGCAAGCAGCTCGCCCCAGCGCAAAGCCCGCGATTCTAGCTGGTCGGCCCACCTTGCTTCGCTGCCCACGTCAAGAGGGTGTTCACGAGTTCAGGGCCGCTCAGCAATCGTTCACGCCAGGCCAACGCCTTGGCGCGTGTTGCTGGCTCGAAGAACGAAGCCAGTTGCAAGTCTGTGGTCACGGGATTGTTCCAGGCGTGCCAAGCCGCTGGTGAGGTGCCTTGAAGGGCGAGGAAGGCGTCCAGCTTGGCCAAATGTGCGCGGTCGTGCTGGGGGTAGATGTGCCAGAGGAACGGCTTCCCAGCCCATTGCGCCCTGACAAAGCTGTCCTCGCCGCGAACCAGGTTCAGGTCGCAGCTCCAGAGCAGCCGGTCGAAGGCCGATTGACTGAGCCAAGGCAATGCGCAAACGCGCACATTCGGCGGCGCTGCGGGCAGTACCAAGCCGGGGCTGACAAGCAGCCGCGTCGGCGCGTCGGCGAGCGCTGCCAGCAGGGCAGGTAGCGGCGCATGGGGGTAGGCGAAGAGGCTGACCTGGCGCTCGCCGGGCAGGGGTGGCAAACCCATTTCCCGCCACCACGCAGCACTGCTATGCGCCTTCCAAGCGGCCTCAAGCCCCGCTTCACGCAGCAAACCGCCCGTGGCGGCACTGAAGCCGGGGTAGAAGAACCGCTTCACGCAGCCACGTGCTGGCCCGCTCATGACAGGTGAAGGCAGGCCATGGCAGCGTTCCACGTAGGCTTCGGCGCTCAAGTACTCGAGGTTGATCCACAGCGGCGCCTGGCGAGCACAGGCGATCTGTACGCCCGGCGGTAGTTCGCAGCCAAAGGCCTCGATGACGACCTCTCCCAGCGCCGGTTCTTCGTTTTCGCTTGGCCAGGGCAGGATCCGAAGGTCTCCGGGCTGCATCCAGGCCAGCGGCCGCGGATCGTCGATGAAGAGCTCCACGCTCTCGCCGCGTGCGCGCAACTCTCGCGCAAGTCGTAGGCAAAAGCCCGCGTCGCCGAAGTTGTCCACGACGCGGCAGAACAGGCTCCAGCGCATCATTGGGCCTCGCGCAGGCGCGCAAGCTCTTCACCCAGCTCGATGACGGCCAGCGCGTAGTAGGCCGAGCGGTTGTAGCGCGTCACCACCCAGAAGTTGCGGGAGCCCAGCACGTAGCTGGCAGGAGCGTCGCTGCCGTTTTCCAGGCGTACCAAGGCCCAAGGGCCGTGAGTGTCCAGGCTGGCACGGGCCGACTCCGTAGCGGCGAACTGAGTGACGTCCAACGCAGCCCAGCGCGGCTCGATATCGGGCGCCAGCAGGCGATTGCGAAGTCCTTCATCCGAGGGCTCATTGGCGGCCCAGTGCGTGGGCTGACCGGGTGTCCAGCCATGCTCGCGCAGGAAGTTGGCGATCGAGCCGATCGCGTCGGTGGGGTTGCCCGCTAGGTCGATGTGGCCGTCGCCGTCGAAGTCCAGCGCATAGCGCCGCCAACTGGAGGGCATGAATTGACCCAAGCCCATGGCACCGGCAAAGCTGCCCTTGAACGCCGTGGGGGCCCGCGACTCGGCCCGCGCGAGCTGCAGGAAAGCAGCCAACTCCTCGCTGAAGTAGCTGCTGCGATCGCTGCGTCCCCGAGGGAAATCGAAGGCTAGCGTCGCCAATGCATCCAGAACTCGGAAGTTGCCCTGGATCTGGCCGAAGAAGGTCTCGACGCCCAGGATGCCCATGACCAGCGACGCGGGCACGCCGAACTGCGTCTGGGCCCGTTGCAGCGCGGCGGCATGTGCCTTCCAGAAGCGCAGTCCGGCCTGCAACCGGCGGGGCTCGATGAAGCGATCTCGGTACAGCACCCAGTTCTTCGCCACGCCAGCGGGGGCGGGAAGGATGAGCTGCGCGGCCTTGCGCTGGTAGCGCGCCGGGGCCAGGGCGGCAAGAACGGTCTGGGTCTTCCAGTCTTCGAGTGCACCACCTGGGCGTGTCTGCGCCGCGGCCCAGTCGCGTACATCGGCGCGATGGGCATACTCGCCCGGGCGACCGGCGTGCCGGGGGGCAGCGGCGTCCGCAGGGTGTTCCTTGCGGGGGGGGCGAGACGATGCCGCGAGGTTCGTGAATGCGAGGCCCAGAGCGAGCGATGTGCCGATGAGTCGACGGCGAGACAGGGTCATGAGGCGCTGATGCGAGAGAGCGACGCCATTGTGGGTGTTGACGCGGCGCAAGGCATTCGACCCAGCCCTGACCGACCATGCGCCTTGGTTCGTTCTCGGAGATCACCCATGCCATCGACCGTCACCTCCAGCCCCCGACGCCCGACCAGCCCGCGCAAGGCGAGAGCTCGCTCGGTCGAAGCCGGCGATGTGGTTCTGACCAGTGCGCAAAGCGACCGGGTGCAGCGAGGCACCTTGCGCACACAGGTGCGCCAGCAGGCGGTGGCCCGCGAACTGCTCGAGGCACTGCTGACCAAGCCGGCCCCGCAGGAAACCCTGACGCGCTTGCGCGCGCTCATCGATGGCGCCTCACCCGACGAAGCGCGTGAACTGCGCAAGTCCCTGTTTCGCCGCGAGACCGAGGACACGCCGGTGGTGCCCGGAGTGGATCCCGATACCGAGCTCCGCCCCAAATGGCGCGATGGCCGCTATCCCTACAAAAACCTGCTTTCGCGCAAGCGTTACGAGCGCGACAAGTACCGCTTGCAGGTCGAGTTGCTGAAACTTCAGGCCTGGGTGAAGGAAACCGGCGCTCGAGTCGTCATCCTGTTCGAAGGCCGCGACGCGGCGGGCAAGGGAGGAACCATCAAGCGATTTATGGAGCACCTGAACCCGCGCGGCGCCCGCGTGGTCGCGCTGGAGAAGCCCAGCGAGGTCGAACGCGGCCAGTGGTACTTCCAGCGCTACATCCAGCACCTTCCTACCAAGGGCGAGATCGTGCTCTTCGACCGCAGTTGGTACAACCGTTCGGGGGTCGAGCGGGTGATGGGCTTCTGCACCGAGACCGAGTACCAGGAGTTCATGCGCCAAGCGCCTGAGTTCGAACGGCACCTAGTACGAAGCGGTGTGCATTTGTTCAAGTTCTGGTTCTCGGTCAGCCAGGAGGAGCAGCGTCGCCGCTTCAAGGAACGCCAGGCGCATCCCTTGAAGCAGTGGAAGTTGAGCCCGGTCGATCTGGCCTCCCTGGGCAAGTGGGACGACTACACCAGCGCCAAGGAGGCCATGTTTCTTCACTGCGACACCTCGGACGCTCCTTGGACCGTCATCAAGAGCGACTGCAAGAAGCGTGCGCGCCTGAACTGCCTGCGCTTTCTGTTGCACCGCATGCCCTACGCCAACAAGGATCCAAAGGCCATCGGTGCGGTGGATCCGCTTATCGTGGGTCGTCCATCTCTCGTGCCAAGCCGTGGCGACGATTTGCTGGCCTCCGATGGCGCCGCCTGAGTCCAACGACCCGCCGCGCGCCGTGGCCCCGCCGGGCTTGGAGCGTTGGCTGGCCGCAAGGTTGTCGCGGTACACCCTGCTCGGCCTGCTGCTGCCGTGGCTGGGGGTGGGGCTGCGTCATTGGGCGGCAGGGGCTGGCTTCGCGCCCGCCGGCGACCCGGACCTCATGCGCTGGAACTACGCCGCATGGGGTTGGACGGTGTTCCACCTGAGCATCTGCGTGGCCATGGCCACCGGCTGCTGGGTGGTGATGGTGATGAAGGGACCGCCGCGCAGCGCCGACAGCTACCCGCCCGACGGGCGGCACAGTCCGCTCAAGAAGGGGCCGGATCGGCCGTCTTGAGCGCGCGCCGGAAGGCCCGCCACCAACGCCGCCAGCGCTGCGCTTCCTGCCAGCGAGCTACCGCTGGGCTCGCTTCGGCATAGCGCCAGGCCTCCAACACCAGCAGCGCGTCGCGGGCTGCGCCCGGTGCCAGCAGCTGCGCCCAGCGCAGCGGCGCCTGGTGGGGCTCGGCGGGCAAGCCTCGGGCACGCAGGAGCGCTGCGGTTCGGGCCAGGCGCGCATGCCAGGGGTTGCGGTCGCGTGCAGCCCAGCGTGACCAGGCCCAAGCCAGCAGCGCCACGGCGCCAATGCTCAGCGCCGCCGCACGGCCCAGCGTGTGCCAGTCCGGCGACTCGAAGCCCAGCGACTCCAGCATGCGGAACTGCTGCTGCCGCTGGTAGCCCAGCACCCATTGCTGCCAGTGCAGGTCCGCGCGGTCGGCCCATTGGCGCATGCGCCGCCATAGCGTCGGGTCGATGGCATTCACCGCGCCGCGCAGCACGCCGGGCGCCACGTCCAGCAGCGCAGCGACTTGCACGCGCTCTGGCGCCACAGCACCGGTGGGGTCGCTGCGCACCCAGCCGCGCCCTTCCTGCCAGTACTCGGCCCAGGCGTGCGCATGGCTGTTGCGAACCAGGTACCAGTCGTCCACGGTCAGGGGGTCGGCGCCCATGAAGCCGGTGACCACCCGCGCAGGCACACCCGCAGCGCGCATCGCCACCACGTAAGCACTGGCGTAGTGTTCGCAGAAACCCGAGCGGCGGTCGAACCAGAATTCGTCCACGGCGTGTACCGTAGTCTGGCCATAGCGCCCCGGTTCCAGCGTGTATTCGAAGGGCTGGCTGCGGATGTGCGCGTGCAGGCGTTCGTCCATGCGCGACGCGCGGCCCGGGCCTTCCGGCAAGTCGGCAGCCAGTTGCCGTGCCCAAGCCAGCAGCCGCGGGTTCAGGCCCTGTGGCAGCTGCAATTGGGAAAGCAGCCCACGCCGCCACTCCAGGGGCCCCACGCGCAGGTCCGGGCCGCTGTAGGCCTCGTGCTCGAAACGCAGTCGCTCCAGGATCGGCCGGCGCGCCAGCCAGGATAGGTCGCTGGCGCGGCGCAGCACCAGGCCCTCCTGCGGACTCCACTCGCTGCCCACCGCTCCGACCGACCACTCCAGCAGCGGCAGCAGCGGCAGCTTGACGGGCTCCATGATGACTTCGTAGCGCGCCGCGCGGCCACCCTGCGGCTCGCCCACACCGCCCGGCAGGGGCTCGGCGTGCCATTGGCGGCCATCGAAGCGGCTCAGCACCGGCCCACGGAAGTAAAGCGTTTGAGGCAGCGCGGCCCCTGGTAGCGGACGCAGGCGGATGACCACGTCTTCGTTCAGTGCCAGCGCTGCCACGTCTCCGAAGCCCATGCGTTCCGACAGGCCGCTGGTGCCGCTTTGTCCAGGCAAGCCCCAGAGCGGCGCGATGCGCGGGAAGAGCAGGTAAAGCAAGACCATCAGCGGCAGACCGTAGAGCGTGCTGCGCGCCGCTTCGCGCGCGGCGGCGGCGAGCATGGGCTGACCCAGCGGCATTTGCGCCAGCACCAAGGCCGTGAGCAGGCCCCACACCGAAGCCAAGGTCCACAGCGCGACCCACAGCGATTGGCTGTGGAAATACTGCGCCAGCACCAGGAAGAAGCCGAGGAAGAAGACCACGAAGGCGTCGCGCCGCGCATGAAGTTCCAGCAACTTCATGGCCAGCAGCAGGCAGACCAGGGTGAGGCCGGGCTCGCGCCCGATGACCAGGCCATGGCTGAGCTTGCTGGCGGCGACTGCCGCCAGCAGGAGCAGGACCAGCAGCCAACGGCGCGGCAGGGGGGCATTGCGCGCCGCCAGCAACGCCCGCCAGCCCAGCAGGGCCAGCGTGGACAGCGAAGCCCAAAGCGGCAGGCGCAGCAGATGCGGTGCCACTGTCAGCAGCACCACGCCAACCAGGAAGAAGCTGTCTCGCGTCTCCCGCGTGGCTGACTGGCTCAGGCCCGGCAAGCCGGCGAAGGCGAGGCGGGCCTTCATGCCAGTGCGAGCCGTTGCAGCGCCGCTTGCCGCTGCGCCGTACCCTGGCCCAGCGGCAGCTCGCTGCCCACACCACGCAGGCCCCAGTCCTGTCCGCTGGCGTCCGCTGCCAGCACCCAGGCGGTGAGGCGCTGCCAGCGGCGTTCGCCGTCCAAGCCAGCGGTGTCGGCGGCGTCCAGCCAGCGGTCGCTGCTGGGCGGAGGGCTGGCCCAGTCGCGCACCCACAGCGGTTCGCGCTCGTGGCTGGCCTGGGCGGCCTTCTTCCAAAGCACGCTGCGCAGGCCATCGCCTTCCAACGATCTTGATAGTTTTACTAGTCATGATTTCGGGTATCCATTTGATGGTGATTTTTTCTTATTATACCGTCTGGAATTTTTCAAAACGACTTTTCC
>JAFLDE010000145.1 GCA_017302655.1 Burkholderiales bacterium | reverse complement strand
GGACGCCGACCCGGCGCGCGTGCACGCGCCGCTGCATGGCCTGGCCATCGGGGCCAGCGGCGCGCGGCGCCTGCTGCTGGACGGCGCCACCCTGCTGCATGTTGCGGCCGAGTTCGGCCAAGTAGACGCCGCCCGCCTGCTGCACGCGCGCGGCGCCGACCTCAACGCCTCTGGCAGCCATGGCGCCACGCCGCTCTTCCACGCCTTCAGCCAGTTCGACGACGCCGGGCTGGCGATGACCGACTGGCTGCTGCGCCAGGGCGCGCGGCGGGACGTGGTGGCGCGCCTGCCCGGCCACTACGAGCGTCCCGACGAATGGGTGGAGGGCACGGCGCTGGACTACGCGAAGCGCTTCCCCGGCGAGGACTTCCCCGGCAGCAACGCCGCCACGTTGGCCCGCTTGCAGACCTGAATGAAAAAGGCCCGCCGTGCGGGCCTCTTGACGACAGAGCGGCGCGTCAGTGCACGCCGTGCATCCACTTCTTCATCAGCGGCGTGAGCGCGATCAGCACCACCCCGGCCACCGCCGGGACGACGAAGAAGATCATGAAGAAGCCCGACATCGAGTACGCGGCGGAGATCTGGTCGATGTAGGAGCCCGAGAAACCTGCCAGCTTGTTGGCGATGGCCGAATTCAGGAACCAGACGCCGAACATCAGGCCCAGAAGACGAACGGGCGCCAGCTTGCTGATGTAGGACAGGCCGACCGGCGACACGCACAGCTCGCCCATGGTGTGCAGCAGGTAGGCGATGGCCAGCCACATCATGCTGACCTGCGCGGTCTTGGCGCCGGGGGCGATGCCCGAGGCCCCGTAGGCCAGGGCCGCGAAACCCAGGCCGAGCAGGATCAGGCCGACGCCGAACTTCACCGGGCCGCTGGGGTTCCACTTCTCCTCCCACATCTTGGAGAACATGGGCGCCAGCACGACGATGAAGAAGCTGTTGAGCACGCCGAACCAGGTGGCCGGCACCTCGCTCTGGTCCATCAGGAACTCGCGGCCCAGCATCCAGAAGCACAGGCCCCACAGGGCCGCGAAGGCCACCGCCAGCGAGAGGTTGGCCTGCCAGACCTTGCCGCCGGTGTTGCGGTACAGGCGCAGCAGCAGCCAGGACAGGATGATCAGCGGCACCACCGTCATCGCGGTGTTGAGCAGCTTGAAGAGCAGGCCCGTGGTGCCGGACAGGCTGCGGTCGGTGTAGTCGACGGCGAAGATGGTCATCGAGCCGCCGGCCTGCTCGAAGGCGAACCAGAAGAAGATGGTGAAGAAGCTGAACACCAGGATGGCCTTGAGCCGGTCCGCCACCACATGCGCGGGCGTGTCGTCCTTGGCCTCGGCGGCCTGCAGCGCGGCGGCGCGCTCGGCGTCCATCTTGTCGCCGATGCGGCCGAACAGCTCGCGCGAGAACCAGAACTGCAGCGCACCGAGGATCATGAACAGCCCGGCCAGACCGAAGCCGAGGTTCCAGCTGATCTTTTCGCCGATGTAGCCGCACAGCGAGATGCCGAAGAAGGCGCCGGCGTTCACGCCCATGTAGAAGAGCGTGTAGCCGCCGTCGCGCCGGCTGTCGCCCTGCGGGTAGAGCTGGCCGACGATGGCCGAGATGTTCGGCTTGAAGAGGCCGGTGCCGAGAATGATCAGCCCGAGGCCGGCGTAGAAGGTGGGCACCGTCTCGGCGAACAGGCAGATGTGGCCGGCGGCGATGACGAAGCCGCCCCAGAGCACCGAGCGGCGCGTGCCGAGGATGCGGTCCGCGATGTAGCCGCCCAGGATCGGCGTCAGGTAGGCCAGGCCCGTGTACCAGCCATAGAGGCTGGTGGCGTCGGCGCGGCTCCAGCCCCAACCGCCCTTGCTCACTTCGCTGATGAGGAAGAGCACCAGCAGCGCGCGCATGCCGTAATAGCTGAAGCGCTCCCACATCTCGGTGAAGAAGAGCACGAACAGGGCATTGGGCTGCCCCATGATGCTGTCGCGCGGCGCGCTGGCCGGCAGCGTGCCGGCGGTGGCGGAGGGTGTGGTCAAAGCGGTGGCCTCGGGAGGAAATCGGAGATCCCGGCGCCTCGTGAGCACCGGGCAGGCAAGCCGGAGATTGTCCCGGGCGCCGCGCTCAGCCCATGGGGCGGGATTTCCACGAGGCATGGCCAGTCAGCGGCGGCGTCAGTCCCGGCGTTGCGAGGCGATCGACCTGCGGCCCCTGCCCTTCCCGTCATGCGCTCCCCGCGACTTCTGCTGGCCCTGCTGGCCCTCCCGCTCGCCTCACCCCCCGCTGCCGCCACCGAGACGCGGGCCTTCCGCTGCAAGCAGGACCTGGTGCAGCTCGGCGACAGCCCGGCCACCGTGCGGCAGCGTTGCGGCGAACCCGTCTACCGCGACTCGTTCTGTGCCGAAGCCCGCCAGACGCCCGAGGGCCTGCCGCCTCCGGCCATGCCCAACGAGCCGCGCCGCTTGCCACCCGGCTGTGTGGCGGTCGACGAGTGGACCTACAACCCCGGCTGGGGTCAGTTCTGGACCACCCTGCGCTTCGAAGGCGGCCGCCTGGTCAGCATTCGTTATGGGGACCGCGTGAAGTGATGCTTGGTGCTCCCTGGGCGCGACAGGCCGCCGCACAATCCGGCGCGTCTCGTTCAAAACAACAGGGAGTGAAGTCGTGAACCCCACACTGTCCCGCCGGCGCATGCTCGGCGGTCTGAGCGCCGGTGCGCTCACGGTTGCGCCCGGCTCGCTGCTGGCGCAGGAGCCACCAAGGCCCCCCTCGGCACCCTTGAGGATCGACCAGTTCCTCGTGCCGCCCATGCTGTACGGCGCGCAGTTGTCGCCCGACGGCCAGTCCCTGCTCACCACCCGGCGGGTGGAGGGCCGGCGCAATCTGGTGGTGATGGACCTGGCCACGCGCAAGAGCTTCATGCTCACGCGCTTCAAACGGGTCGACGTGGCCGGACCGATGTGGCTGAACAACGAGCGCATCCTGTTCAACCTGAGCAACCGCATCACCGACGTCGGCTTCGTGCGGCCGGGCCTGTTCTCGGTGAACAAGGACGGCAGCGACCTGCGGAGGCCCCAGGACTGGCCGGACGACGCCATGCCCGTCGCTCCGAGCCTGACGCGCTTCGTGGCGCGTGGTGCGCAAGCCGATCGAAACCGCATCATTGCGGCCAAGTCCGAGTCGAAGGGTCGGCATCAGGCGCTGTTCCGCTACGACTTGCTGAGCGGCCGCATGGAGCGGCTCTCCCTCGGGGCGCCGGGCCAGGTAGTCGACTGGGCCATCGACGCCGACGACCAGCCCCGTGCCGCCATCACCCGCACGGCGGACTTTCAGTGGGCGCTGTGGATCCGGCCGCTACCCGAGGGCGAATGGACGGCCATGAGGCGCTGGGGCCCCGAAGAGCCGGGCGTCAGCCTGGAGGCCATCGACGCCGACGAGAAGCTCTACCTGCTGCACACCCCGGCAGGGCGCGAGGAGCAGGTGCTGGCGACCATCGACCTGCGCCGCGCCGCCTGGAGCGAGGAACCGCTGCTAGCGCTGCAGGGCGTCGACCTGCTGCCCGGTGCGGTCCGACTGGACCAGCGCAACCGCCTGCGCTCGGTGCACTACGAAGCCGACCGGCCCGGCGTGCTGCATGCCGAACCGAAGCTCGACGCGCTGCAAAAGGCCATGGAGAAGGAGTTCCCCGGCGCCGTGGTGCATCTCTCGGCCAGCGAATCGATGGAGCAGTCGGTGGTCTGGGTGTCCAACGACAACGATCCCGGTCGCCTCTTCCTCTACCGCGAGGAGGGTCATCGCCTCGAAGCCCTGGGTGCGGCCCGGCCCTGGATCCGGCCGCAGGCCATGGCGCGCACCCGCTTCCTGCGCTATGCCGCACGTGACGGGCTCTCCATCCCTGCGCAACTCACCCTGCCCCCCGGCGCCCAGCCCGGCCAGAAGCATCCGCTGGTGGTCCTGCATTACGGCGGCCCGCATGTGCGCGCCATCCACTGGGGCTACGACGCCATGGTGCAGTTCCTCGCCTCGCGCGGCTATGCGGTCTTCATGCCGGCCCCGCGCATGAGCACCGGCTGGGGCTGGAAGCACCACAAGCTGGGCTGGAAACAATGGGGCCTGGCGATGCAGGACGACGTCACCGACGGCGTGCTGCACCTGGTGAAGGAGGGCGTGGCCGATCGCGACCGCCTGGCGCTGATGGGCGCCAGCTACGGCGGCTACCTGACCATGATGGGCTTGGTGAAGAACCCGGAACTCTGGCGCTGCGGCGTGAACTGGGTGGGCGTCACCGACCCCGACTTCATGTACGTGAACTGGACCGACTTTGCCGGCAGCGACGCCGCCGAGCACCTGCTGCCGCGCATGCTGGGCGACCCGAAGCAGGACCGCGAGCAATTCGCCCAGACCTCACCGGTGCGCCGCGCCGCTGAGATCCAGGCGCCCGTGCTGCTCGCCTATGGCGCGGCCGACCGGCGCGTGCCGCTCATCAACGGAGAGCGCATGCGCGACGCCCTGGTGGCGGCCGGCAAGCCGCACGAGTGGGTGGTTTACCCCGATGAGGGCCACGGCTTCCGCCACCCCACGCATCTGCGCGACTTCTGGCTGCGCATCGAGCGCTTCCTGGGCGAACACATGGCGCCGCGCGGCGCCTGAAATCCAAGCGAAGAAGCCGCCCTGCGGAGGCGAAGCCGTGCCGGGGCCTGGTGGGCAGGCGGGTCCAGCGAACAGGGCGGCCATTTCATGGTCCGCGGTGCATGCCCTCATTTCCAGCGCCTGCCGACCAAACCCGCTGCCGGCCGACGAAGCAGGCGCCAGCCGGTCTGGAGGCCTCCCAGGGCTTGACTTGAACCAAGTTGCGACCGTCACCGAAGCGCTATCCTGAGCCGATCAACCGGGCTTTGCAGTCGAGTTGCGGCGGCTCGGCGGGTTTCACGCCATACGGGGAGACGACATGAGCGCCCGAGACAGCTTGCACCGCGAAGTCGCCGTCGCCTGGGCGACCCCCGACGGACGCCTGTTGTCCTGCAACCCGACCCTGCTTGGCTGGTTGGACGACATGTGCCCGCAGCGGCTGGAGCAGATGCTGCCCGGGCTCACGCCCGCGCGCTGGAGCGCCTGGCGCACCAGTGGCTTTGCCGAGGTGCTGTCCCTGGAACTGCCCAGCCAGGGCAGCGAGCCGATCGCCGTGCAGGTGCAGGCGGACCTCGAACCCGGCGGCCTGCTCATGCTGAGCCTGCTGGCCAGCCTGCCAGCCACCGAGCGACTGGCCATCGACGCCTTGCAGCGCGCGGTGCTCGCTGCTGTGGCCGGCGGTGACGAACTGGCGGCCGTGATGGACCTGCTGTGCCGCGAGGTCGAATCGCTGGCGCCCGAGGTGCTGTGCAGTGTGCTGCGAGTGGACGAAGGCGGTCGCGTGCATCCGCTGGCCGGGCCCTCGCTGCCCCCGGCCTATTCTCAGGCGCTCGATGGCCTGCCCATCGGCCCGGTGGCGGGCAGCTGCGGCACCGCCGCGTGGCGTCGCGAACCCGTGGACGTGCGCTCCATCGCCACCGACCCGCTCTGGGCGCCGTACAAGGATCTTGCGCTGGGCTTTGGCCTCGCCGCCTGCTGGTCCACGCCGGTGCTGACCGACCCGGAGCGCCGCATCGGTGCCACCTTTGCGCTGTACTACCGCGAGGAAGGCCCGGTGGCCGACTACCACCGGCACCTGGTGCAGGCCTGCGCGCAGCTCGTGCGCGTGGCCCTGCTGCATGACGAGCGAGCGCAGCGCATCGAGCAGCTCGCCTATGTCGACGCCATCACCGGCCTGCCCAACCGGGCCCGCTTCACCCAGCGCGCTGAGGCGCTGCTACGCGCTCAGTTGGATACACAAGCTGGCGGTGCGTTGCTGCTGATGGACCTCGACCGCTTCAAGGCGGTCAACGAACTTCAGGGCCATGCCGTCGGCAACGAGGTGCTGCGGCGCACCGGCGCACGCCTGGCGCAAGCCCTTCAGGGGCAGGCCACGCTGTCGCGCCTGGGTGACGACGAGTTCGTGGTCATGCTGGCGGGAGTGGACCGCGACGGGGCCGAGCGCGAGGCCTTGCGCCTGTGTGCGCTGGTGGCCGAGCCCCTGGTGCTGGAGCGCGGCCAGCAGCTACGCCTGGGGCTGAGCGTGGGCTTCAGCGTCTTCCCGCACGATGGCCAGACGCTGGAGTCGCTCTTGAAGCACGCCGACATCGCGCTCAACGCGGCCAAGCTCAGCGGCCGCAACACCGCGCGCGGATTCAGCGCCGCCCAGGCCCAGGCCCTCGAGGAAAAGGCCTGGATGGAACGCGAGCTGCGCGAGGCCCTGGCCGCCGGCGCATTCGCCCTGCAATTCCAGCCCAAACTCAGCTTGGCGGATGGTCGTGTGCTGGGCGCCGAGGTGCTGCTGCGCTGGCCGCACGCACAGCGGGGACTGATCCCTCCCGACCGCTTCATCCCGGTGGCCGAAGAGTGCGGCATGGTCGTGGCGCTCGACGCCTGGGTGCTCGAAGCTGCCATGCTGCAGCTTGCGCGCTGGCGTGCCGAGGGCCTGCCACTGGCTTCGCTGGCGGTGAACCTCTCGCCGCCGCGCCTGCTGCACGGCGACCTGGTCGAGCAAGTGCAGCGCCTGCTGGCGCTGACCGGGCTGGAGGCCGGCTCCCTCACGCTGGAGGTGACCGAGCGCCTGATGCTCGACGAGCGGCAGGATCGCCGCGCGGTCGAGCAGCTGAGCAGCCTGCGCGCGCTGGGCGTGGGGGTGTCCATCGACGACTTCGGCACCGGCTACTCCTGCCTGGGCTACCTGCGGCGCCTGCCCATCTCCGAGCTGAAGATCGACCGCAGCTTCATCCGTGAACTGGCCGAGCGCACCGAGGACCGCGCGCTGGTAGGCGCCCTGGTGACCATGGCCAAGGGCTGCCAGCTGGACCTGGTGGCCGAAGGCGTGGAGACCGAGGCGCAGGCGCAGGTGCTGCGCGAGTTGGGCTGCGACGCCGCACAGGGCTTCGGGCTGGCACGCCCCATGACAGCGGCGGCGCTGGTCGACTGGCTGCGCGCGCGCGGCTGATTCGGCCCGCGCGGCTCAGCGCGCCGGCGCGTACTTCTGCATCAGGCGGGTCTGGCGGTTGCCGCGGTCGACCTCCCGGCCCTGCACGAAGACCTGCAGCACCTCGGTGGCGGGCTCCAGGGCATCGCCGCGGGTGATGAAGAAGCTCGCCTCCTTGCCCACATCGAGCGAGCCGACGCGATCGGCCACGCCGAGCAACTCAGCCGCTCCCAGGGTGACCGCGCGCAGCGCCGCCTCGTAAGGCAGGCCGTGGGCCACCGCAGCGGCGGCCTCGTGGCCGAGGTTGCGCAGATTGGGCGCGTTGCGCGCGCCGCCCTGGCG
>JAFLDE010000144.1 GCA_017302655.1 Burkholderiales bacterium | reverse complement strand
CTGCTCATCATCCTGGCCGGCCTGGGCCCGCTGCCCGGCACGCTGGCGCTGGGCCTGCACACCGCCGGCGTGCTGGGCCGCCTGTACGCCGACGCGCTCGAAAACGCCCCGCGTGACCCGGCCGACACCCTGCGCTTGCAGGGCGCCTCGGCCGCACAGGCCTTCGCCTACGGCACGCTGCCCGCCGTGCTGCCGCAGCTGCTCTCCTACACCCTGTACCGCTGGGAGAACAACATCCGCGCCGCCGCCGTGCTTGGGGTGGTGGGTGCGGGCGGCCTGGGGCAGCTGCTGGCCTTCCACATGGGCCTCTTCCACATGGACAAGACGGCGAGCATCCTGGTCGCCATGCTGCTGCTCGTGGCGCTAGTGGATGGCCTGAGCCACGCGGCGCGGCGCGCCCTGCGCTGACTGAGAGCTTGAGCGTTTCTCACCCATGCCCGCCTTGAACGCCAAAACACCCCCGCTCGTCGTTGCAAATGCTCGCCATAGCCCGAGCTATGGCTGCGCTTTGCGCTTAGATCGGGGTCGTCTCGACGCGCCTTTGGGGCACGGCCGCAGAACTCCCAAGCTCTGAGGGCTTTGCCCGATGCGGTGGCGGCGCGCGCAGGCGCAGCATCGTCACCATGCTGACATTCGAATCGCTGGCCCGCTACTGGGACGACCCGACGCTCTCGGTCAATGCGGTGGTCTTCGCCAACATCCTGGGCGCGCTGGTGCTGGGGCTGATTGCCGGCTATGAGCGCACCTACCACGGCCGCGCTGCGGGCATGCGCACCTACGGGCTGGTGTGCATGGCGGCCTGCGCGCTCACCGTGCTGGCGGGCTACCCGCTGCACTGGTATGGCGGCAACCACGTCACGGCCTTCAGCACCCACCTGCCGCCCGACCCGACGCGGGTCATCCAGGGCATCGTCACCGGCATCGGCTTCCTCGGCGCCGGGATGATTATGAAGGACGGCTTCTCCATCAGCGGCCTGACCACCGCCGCCTCGCTGTGGTCCAGCTCGGCCATCGGCATCCTGGTCGGGGTGGGCTTCTACGCCGCGGCCATTCTGCTCACGCTGCTCTCAAGCAGCTTGATGATGTGGGCCTCGCGCCTGGAGCGGCACCTGCCCGCGCACCCGGCCATCGCCATCACCCTGACCTACAAGCCGGGTGTGAAGCCCGACCGCCGCGCGCTCGACCAGGTGGCGCGCGAGCGCGGCTACCAGGTGGCCGGCGGCTCCTTCAGCGTGCGTTTGGCCGAGGGGCGGCACATCTGGCGCTTCGTGGCCGTCGAGATGGATCGCAAGAAGGCGCTGCCCCTCACGGGTCTGGCCGGCGACCTCGCCGATCTCGAAGGCATCGAGGCCTTCGAGATCGGGCATGCGCGGAACTGAGCGCACGGCGAGATAACCGGGCCATAACGGGCGGCTCCTTACAAACCGGCCATCTCAACGCCCTGGAGCCTGGTGATGTCCGCTTCCCTGCCCCCCCGTTCGATGCTTCTTGCCTTTCCTGCGCTGCTGCTGGTTGCGGCCCTGACCCCTCAGGCGGCGCTTGCCGGCGAAGCCACCCTGGTCGGGCGCGACTGGCGCCAGCATGCGCTCACCTGGATCGGCATGGGCGCAGCCGCCGCCGGGGTGCCTTGCACCGCCGACATGGACGACTGCCTGGTCTCCGGCAGTGCCGGTTCGTTGGTGCTGCAGTCCGGCCTCTCGCCCAGCCGGGTGGATCTAGTGGGTGGTGTGGTCGCCTCGGACGCCGATGTCGGCTTCTCCGCCTGGATCGATGCCAGCTGGTCGCTGCAGGCTCGCTACAGCTGGGGCCAGTCCGGCGCCGATGCGGTGCTGCGCTTTGCCACCGAACACCAATCGTTCACAGAAGGCGGCGTGGGCTGGACCAATGGTCCGCCGGTCATCAACAACCGCTTTGAAAGCACCAACTATCAGCGCATCACCTTCACGGTGGACGCGCCCACCACCTTCAGCATCAGCGGCTCGGTCTGGGGCAACTACAACGCGCTGCTGATGCGCCGCATGGATGAAACCGGGGTGTCCTTCGGCGCGGGTGTCGTCACCTCGCCCAGCGACGACTGGTTCCGCGCCCACCCCGGCGAGATCTGGACCTTCAGTGGTGGCGGTGCCCTCGGCCCTGGTACGTACTACATCGAGAACTTCCCGCTCGCCGCGCCCGACAGCCGCCTCGGCAGCGTTTGGTCCTTCGGCCAGGAATTCACACTGAGCCTGCATGACACAGTGGCAACGCCGGTGCCCGAGCCCGCCTCGCTGTGGATGCTGGCGGGCGGCCTGCTGGCCCTGGGCGGCACCAGGCTGCGCCGGCGGGCGGCCGACTGACCTGAGGGCCAGTGAAGGATTCGGCCATGCCATCATGAAGGCATGGCGGCACGGATCGACGGCGCGCACATTCACATCCAACTGCTCGGGCGCCCCTGCTGGCGACCTGGGTCCGAGGCCGGCGCGCTGACTGCGGGACAGGCGCTGGCGCCGCGCGACGCCGCCTTGCTCGCCCTGCTGGCGCTGGATGGCAGCGTGGCTCGCGACCGGGTGGCCGCCTGGCTGTGGCCGGAGTCCACCGACCAGGCTCGCGCCAACCTGAGCCTGCGCCAGCGCCTTTTCAAGCTGCGGCGCGACTGCGGCCACGCGCTGATCGAAACCGGCCACACCCTGCAGCTGGCCACCGGGGTGGTGGTGGACCTGCACCAGCAGCCGCTCGCCACCGATGAGCCCTTGCTGGCTGGGTTGGACTTCAGCGAGTTCGAGGCGCTCGGCGCCTGGGTGGATGCAGCGCGCCAAGGCATCGGTCGGCGCCAGGCCGACGCCCTGGCCGGCGAGGCCGCTTCCCTGGAAGCCCAGGGGCGCCTGGCTGCTGCCATGCTCCTGTGCGAGCGCATCCTGGCCCGCTGGCCGGCCACCGAACATGTCTGGCGCCGCCTGATGCGCCTGCATTGGCTGCGCGCCGACCGCGCTGCCGCCATCGCCTGCTTCGAACGCTTCGAGCTGCAGGTCTGCCGCGAGTGGGGGCTGCGGCCCTCTAGCGAGACCCTGGACCTGCTCGCGCGCATCGAGTTCGACGAGGCCGGTGCGTCGCTCGACGGCGGCCCCGGCGCGCTGCGCGAGTCTGCGCCCCTGCCCGACAGCCTGCAGCACCCGCCCCGCTTGATTGGCCGTGACGCCGAGCTCACTGCGCTCGCCCAGGCCTGGGCGCAGCGGCAGGCCGTGCTGCTGCTGGCGCACCGGGTGAGCGGCCTCGGCGTCGATGGCGAATTGTTGCGGGCAGCGGCCGACTTTGACGCCAACACCCCCAGCTTCATGGCGCTCTCTGCCGAAGCCCTCGATTTTGTCAGCCAGTTCCGTACCGCGTTGGCTACGCAGACGCCGCTGACCGATGACGGCAGCCATCTGCAGGTCATCGTCGCGCAATGCGAGGACGCGCTGGGGCGCATTCGTCGCCGCGCCCTGAGCACCGGCACCAGCCTGTACCTGTCCTATCTGCTCACCCGCAGCGAGCAGAACCTCGCCCGCATCCGCGAATTGACGGTCATCCTTGCCGCCAGCCATGGCAGCGAGACAGACGACTCGGCCGACACAGCCATCAACGCCTGGGTAGCCTTTGCGCGCGCCGCCTTTCTCGCCGAAAACCGGCGCAACAGCCTGCGCCACTACCTGTCCGAACTCTCCCGCCTGCTCGCCGTTCGCGTGACCGAAAACGCGGCCCGCTCCGGCGAACACTACATTTGCGAGTCGTCGGCCGACTACCGTCACATGTGGCTGTCGGCCGGCGGTGCCGGCGTGCTGATCGGGCTGATGGCCCTGCTCAAGATCAAGGCCGCTGCGCTGCACGCACCGCCGCTGATCGAAGCCTTCCTCTTCAGCATGATCTATGGCGGCGGCTTCGTCCTCATCTACCTGCTCGGCATGACCGTCGCCACCAAGCAGCCGGCGATGACCGCGCAGACGCTGGCCGGCATGCTCGGCGACCTGCGGGCAACGCGCAATGCCGAACTGGAGCGCATGGTCGACGTCGCAGCCGCCGTCAGCCGCAGCCAGCTGGCGGCAATTGCCGGCAACGTGCTGGTCGCGCTGCCGGTGGCGATAGCCGTCGGCGTCGGGCTCGGTTACTGGCATGGCGAACCGGCCGTGCCGCTGGGCAAGGCCGCCCACCTGCTCGACGACCTCGACCCGCTGTCGTGGGCGATTCCCCACGCCGCCATCGCCGGCTTCTACCTCTTCCTCTCCGGCCTGATCACCGGCTACTTCGACAACCGCGCCAGCTACGACGACGTCGGCCCGCGCATCGGCCGTCTTCGCTGGCTTCGGCGTCTGGTCGGCAGCAACGGCGCGCAAAGGATCGGCCGTTACATCAGCGAGCGCATGGGCGGCATCATGGGCAACTTCCTGTTCGGCTGCATGCTCGGTTCGACCGGCATCCTCGGCAGCCTCGTCGGCCTGCCGCTGGATATCCGCCACATTGCCTTCGCCTCGGCCAACCTCGGCTACGCACTCACCGGCTTCGACTTCGCCCTTCCCATCCAGGCCGCCCTGTGGGCGCTGCTCGGCATTGCCGCCATCGGCTTCACCAATCTGGCTGTCAGCTTCGCGCTGGCGCTGCGCACCGCGCTGGGCGCCCGGCGGGTCCAGTTCAATCACTGGGGAACCCTGCTCTCGGCCATCTGGCGGCGCTTCCGCAGCAACCCGCGCGATTTCCTGCTGCCACCGCGCAACGCATCCGGCGGCTAAAATCGCCGAGTGTCGCTCCGCCAGTCGCTCACCCTCCTGCTGCTCGCCTCTCTCGCCGCGCCGGCAACGGCGCAGACGCTGCGCCTCGACGCTCCTGACGAGATCCGCGCGCTGCTCACCCCCTACCTGCCGGAAGCCATACCCGGCCAGCGACGCCTCGAAGGCCAGCTCGCCGAGATCCTCGCCACCGAAGGCTATTTTTCGCCGCAATTCAGCTTCGGCAGCCGCGCCACTGAAGATGACGACACGCTGCCGCTGCGCATCGACCCCGGCCCCCGGACTCTCGTCGGCAGCGTGACGCTTGCGGTCGACGGTGAAATATCGCCAAAACAGCGAACGGCGCTTGAAGCCGACTGGCGCCTGCCGGTCGGCGCCCCCTTCCGGCAAACCGACTGGAATGCCGCCAAGCAGGACATCCTCGCCCGCCTGCTGGCTCACGACTACGCCGATGCCCGCCTGCTCGACAGCCGCGCCGAGATCGATCCCGAAGCCCGGCGGGCCGAACTGCATGCCCACTACGCCACCGGCCCGCGCTACCGCTTCGGCCCACTGACGGTCGAGGGGCTGCAACGCTTCCCGCCGTCGCTGGTTGCGCGTTACCAGCGCGTGGCGCGCGAGGGCGACCCATATACCGAGGACGCCCTGGGCACCTTGCAGGCCACGCTGCAGGCGACGCCGTATTTCACCACGGTGCAGGCCCGCCTCGACCGCGAAGCAGCAGTCATTGCCGACGACGGCAGCGTCACCGCACCGGTCCGCGTTACCGTCCGCGAGCGGCCGGCCCACCGCGTCGGCTTCGGCGGTGGCGCCAGCTCCAACACCGGCGCCCGCGTCGAGGCCAACTACCACACGCCCGACCTCTTCGGCCATTACCGTTACGGTTCCGAGTTGCTGAACGTCACGTTCGACCCGACGCGGGCCGAGGAACTCGCGAGCTACGGCTACGACGACGAGGGCACGCCGGCCGAGAAGACCTGGCTCATCCGCCGCGGCATCCTCGAACGTCCGCTGGGAGGGGCGACCTCGCAGGCGCGCTCCGGGCTCGCCGGCGTCGCCAACGCCCGCGCGGACCACTGGAACCGCCCGGCGATCGATCGGATGGCGAACCTCAATCTCGAGCCGGGCGGTTCCTCGTTCGACGAACTCGTGGCCCGCGTGGGGCGCGGCGTCTACATGCAGACGAACGCGTCCTGGTCGATCGACGACTCGCGCAACAAGTTCCAGTTCGGCTGCGAGCGCGGCGTGCTGATCGAGGACGGGAAGCTCGCCGGCGTCGTCAAGAATCCGAACTACCGCGGCGTCTCGGCGTCGTTCTGGCGCAGCCTCGCCGGCGTCGGCGACGCGTCGACGATGCAGGTGCTGGGCACGCCCTACTGCGGCAAGGGCGAGCCGGCGCAGGTGATCCGCGTCGGCCACGCCTCGCCCGCCTGCAAGTTCGCCGACATCGACGTGTTCGGGGGCGCCGCCTGATGCGCGATCCCACGCAGGATTCCATGCGGGATTACTTCGACGCGCTCGCCGGCCACATGCAGTCGCTGACGCGCGCAGGCGAGATCACCACCGCCTGGCTGGCAGCGGAAACCTCCGACTTCGTGCGCTTCAACGAGTCGGCCGTGCGCCAGGCGATGAACATCCACCAGGTGGCGCTGACCCTCGCACTGATCGCCGACGATCGCCGCATCGAGGTGCGCAGCATGATGGCCGGCCGCCTCGCCGACGATCGCGCCACGCTCGCCGCGCTGCTCGCGCAGTTGCGCCACGACCTGCCGCAGGTACCGGTCGATCCCTACCTGATGGTCGCGCGCGAGGTGCAGTCGAGTTCGCAAGTCACGCCGAACGAACTGCCCGATCCGCAGCAGGTGATCGAGCGCGTGCTCGCGGCCGGGCGCGGCCAGGACCTCGTCGGGCTCTACGCGGCCGGGCCGGTCATGCGCGGTTTCGCCAATTCGCTAGGCCAGCGCAACTGGCACGAGAGCGCCAGCTTCGAGCTCGGCTGGAGCAACTACCTGCGCGGCGACAAGGCAGTGAAGTCGAGCTACGCCGGCACGCGCTGGGACGACGACGCCTTCGCCGGCAGGGCGCGCTTCGCGGCGGAACAACAGGCACGGCTGGACGACGCACCGAAGGCGCTGCAGCCCGGCACCTATCGCGCCTACTTCACGCCGACGGCGATGAACGAGTTCCTCGGCGCGCTCGCCTGGGGCGGCCTCGGCACCAAGTCACAGCGCACGCGGCAGAGCACGCTGATGCGCCTGCACGATGGCGACGCGACGCTGCACCCGGCGGTGACCCTGCGAGAGCGCATGGCGGGCGGCATGGCGCCCGGTTTCCAGGCCGAGGGCTACGTGAAGCCGGCCGAGGTGCTGCTGGTCGAGCGCGGCCGCGCGGCGGGGACGATGACGTCGCCGCGCAGCGCGCGCGAGTACGGCATTCCGTCGAACGCTGCCAACGCGATGGAGATGCCCGACTCGCTGGTGCTCGATCCCGGCACGCTCGCGCAGGCCGACGTGCTCGCCGCGCTCGGTACCGGGCTCTACATTTCCAACCTCTGGTACCTGAATTACTCGGATCGCCAGGCCTGCCGCCTGACGGGCATGACGCGCTTTGCCAGCTTCTGGGTGGAGGACGGCCGCATTGCGGCGCCGCTGCCGGTGATGCGCTTCGACGATACGATCTACCGCATCCTCGGCAGCCAGCTCGAAGCGCTGACGCGCGAACAGGAACTGGTGCCCGACGGCGATACCTACGGCGAACGCTCGACGCGCTCGGTGCGCACGCCGGGCGCGCTGGTCGGCGCATTCACGCTGACGCTGTAACGACGCCCCGCCGACCCGGCACGGGCGCGGCGGCGCGC
>JAFLDE010000143.1 GCA_017302655.1 Burkholderiales bacterium | reverse complement strand
CAGGCGCCCCGGTTCGATGGCGCGCAGCATCGGCGCGAGCGCCGGTTCAGCCGGTGGCGGGGGCACCTGGGCCAGCGTGGCGGCCGGCAGCAGCAGGTGGCAAAGCAGGGAGGCGCGGAGGGGCAGGCGCATCAGAACTCCAGGTGCCGGTGCAGGAAGGCGAGCAGGCGCTGCCAGGCCAGGTCGGCGCAGCCGGCGTCGAAGACTTCGGGGCGGCTGGCGTTGAAGAAGGCGTGCTGGGCGGCGTAGTGGTGGATGTCGGGCAGCCGGCCGGCGGCCTTCATGTCGGTCTCCAGCTGGGCGGCCACGGCGGGCGTGCACCAGTCGTCCAGTGTGGCGAAGTGGCCCTGGAAGGGGATGGCGATCTGCGCCGGGTCGGCGAGCTGCTTCGGCGGCACACCGTAGAAGCAAACGGCTGCGCTAAGGCCGCTGAGGCGCGCGGCGGCTGCTACTGTCAGCGCGCCGCCCATGCAAAAGCCCATCACCCCGACCTTGGCGCCGCCCTGGCCGAGCGCGGCCACGGCCGCTGCCAGGTCCTGGTCGCAGGCATCCACGAAGTCCAGCCCGCTCATCAGGTGGTTGGCCTCTTCGCCGCTGGCGGCCAGCTTGCCGCGGTAGAGGTCAGGCACGAGCACGCGCAGGCCCTGCGCGGCGAGGCGATCGGCGGTGGCCTTGATCTGCTCGTTCAGCCCCCACCACTCCTGGATCAGCACCAGGCCCGGGGCACCGGCGTCGTGGACGGGGCCAGCCGCGTAGGCCGGGGTACTGCCGCCATCGGGGCGGCGCAGCGTCTGCATGCTCACTGGACTCTCCTTCGCGCCATGCGCTCGGTCACTCGCGCTGGGGAATGGCCACGGCGCGCTCATGGTGTGGGGGCCTCCTTGGGCCAAAGCGCCCACCAGCGTAGCGGCTGTTGGGTTCGCCCAGCTTGCGCGAAGGCTTCCTCGCCCCAGCCCCAGAAGAAGTCGGCGCGCACGGGGCCTACGATGGCGCTGCCGCTGTCCTGCGCCAGCACCAGCCGGCGCAGGGGCTCGCCGCCCTTGCCCCCAGGGGCGGGCCGCGTGCTGTCCAGCCACAAGAGGGTGCCATGCGGTACGGCACGTGGATCGACGGCGACGCTGCGCTCGGGCGTCAGCGGCCAGCCCATGGCGCCACGCGGCCCGGTGTCGGGGTCGGGCAGGGGCTCCTCGCGGAAGTAGACGACGCGTGGGTTGGCGGCCCGCAGCTCGGCCAGACGCTCGGGGTGGTGCACCAGCCAGGCGCGCACCGCGCTCCAGCTGGCCTGCCCCTCGCGCAGCGCCCCTTGTTCCACCAGCCAGCGCGCCATGGAGCGGAAAGGCTGCCGGTTGTCGCCCGCCCAGGCGACGCGGCGCAGCTGCTCGCGACCATCGGCCTCGACCAGGCGCACGCGCCCGGAGCCCTGCACCTGCAGCAGCATGGCGTCCACCGCGTCGTCCAGGTACAGCAGGGGCCGCCCGTCGGGCCTGAGCAGCGGCACCTGAAAGCGCTCGCTGGGCTGGCGGCTGGCGGCCAGCTCGGGCTCGAAGTAGCCGGTGAGCAGGCCGGGTGCCTCGGAGCCGACGCGGAAGGGGCGCAGGGTGGCCATCAGCCAGGCATGCGCCTGCAGGCGGTCCACCGGCGCCGGCGGCAGCTCGCGGCACCAAGCCTGCCAGGGCGGGCGTGGCCGGGTGCACTGCTGGCGCAGCTGCGGCCAGAGCTGTTCCGCGGCGTCCTCGCCCCAGCCGGGCAAATCAGCCCACTGCGCGCTCTGCCATCTGGCCTGCGCCCCGGCGGATGCGACCAGCGCCAACCACAATGCCAATATGTGGCTGATCATTCTGGAAATGCTGGCGGCGGCGGCGATCTTCGTGTTCATCGTCTGGTGGACGATGTTCTCGGGGCGCAGCAAGGGCGAGCGGCTGAGCGAGCGTGAGGAACGCGACGCTCAGTGAAGCTGGGAGGCGTCGGTGAGCCCGAACTCCTCGACCTCGGCGTAGAACACCTCGGCCTCCTCGCTGACGCAGAGGTAACGCCCGCGCATGCTGCCCTGCGGCGTGGCAATGCTGGCCCAGCTGCTGTACTGGAAGCTCTGGCCGGGCTGCAGATAGGGCTGGTGCCCGACCACCGCCAGGCCGCGCACTTCCTGCACGCCGCCCTTGCTGTCGGTGATGTGCCAGTGCCGCGCCACCAGCTGCGCCGGTACCTCGCCGACGTTCTCGATGGTCACCTTGTAGCTGAACGCCCAGCGAGACTGGGACGGGTCGGTTTGCTCGGCCAGGGGCTTGACCTCGACCTTGCAGTGAAACTGGGGCTTGGACATGGAGGCCTTGAGATGTTGAAGACGGTGAAGGGCGAGGACGGCCAGCGGCGCTGCGCCTGGTGCGAAGCGGCCGATTTTCCCGAATACCGGCGTTATCACGACGAGGAATGGGGAATGCCCGTCTCGGATGAGACACGGCTGTTCGAAAAGCTCTGCCTGGAAGGCTTCCAGGCGGGCCTGAGCTGGCGAACCATCCTGGCCAAGCGCCCGGCTTTTCGCGCGGCCTTTGCCAGCTTCGAGCCCCAGGCCGTGGCAGCCTTCGGGCCGGCCGATGTGGAACGCCTGCTGCAGGACGCGGGCATCGTGCGCCATCGCGGCAAGATCGAAGCGGTGATCGGCAACGCGCGCGCGCTGTGCGCCATGCACGCCCAGGGCGAGCGCCTGGCGCGGCTGGTGTGGGCGCACGAGGAGCCGCAGGCGTCGGAGCCGGTGCTGCGCAGCGAGTCGGCGGCGTCGCGGGCGCTGTCCAAGGCCTTGAAGGCGCGCGGCTGGCGCTTCGTGGGGCCGACCACGGTCTACGCCTTCCTGCAGAGCATGGGCGTGGTCAACGACCACGCGCCCGACTGTCACGCCCGCGCACGCTGTCAGGAAGCCCGGCGGGCCCTGGGTCAGAATTTCGCCCCATGAGCTCCCTGATTGCGCCGAGCCTGCTCTCGGCAGACTTCGCCCGCCTGGGCGACGAGTGCCGCAACGTGCTCGCCGCCGGCGCCGACTGGATCCACTTCGACGTGATGGACAACCATTACGTGCCCAACCTGACCTTCGGACCGATGGTCTGCCAGGCGCTGCGCCCGCACTGCGTGAAGCCCGACGGCACACCGGCCGCCATCGACGTGCACCTGATGGTGGAGCCGGTGGACGAGCTGGCCTTGGCCTTCTGCCGCGCCGGCGCCGACTGGGTGAGCTTCCACCCCGAGGCCAGCCGCCATGTGGACCGCACGCTGCAGCTGATCCGCGCCGAGGGCAAGAAGGCCGGCCTGGTGTTCAACCCGGCCACGCCGCTGGACGTGCTGGACTGGGTCATCGACAAGGTGGATCTGGTGCTCATCATGAGCGTGAACCCGGGCTTCGGCGGGCAGAGCTTCATCGACAGCAGCCTGCGCAAGCTGGAACGCGCCCGCCGCCTCATCGAGCAGAGCGGGCGCGAGATCCGTCTGGAGATCGACGGCGGGGTGAAGGTGGACAACATCCGCCGCATTGCCGACGCCGGAGCCGACACCTTCGTCGCCGGCTCGGCGATCTTCGGCAAGCCTGACTACCGGGCGGTCATTGACGCCATGCGCGGGCAGCTGATGGCATGAAGTCCCTGCTGCTGGTGTGCCGCGCCAACCTTTGCCGCTCGCCCATGGCCGAGGCGGTGTTCCGCGCCGTGGCGCCCGCGCTCGGCCTGGACCGCGTGGCCTCGGCCGGCATCAGCGCCGCCCCGCGCGGCGGCGAAGCGATGGATCCCCGCGCCCGCGCCGCGCTGGAGCGCCGCCAGTACACGGTGGACAAAAAGTGGCGCTCACGCCGCGTGGTGCCGGAAGACCTTGCGAAGTTCCACCTCATCCTGGCCATGGACGGCTACGTGCTGGAAGAGCTCCGCGAGATGTGGCCCGGCGTGCCCAAGCACCGCGTGCATTTGCTGCTCGACCACCTGCCGGGCATGGAGGGTGAGGATGTGCCGGATCCCTATTACTCAAGCGCCATCGGCTTCGATGTGGCCTTGGATCTGATCGAGACGGCGGTGGCGAACTTCAAGCCTTGAGGGGCGGGTTGCGGCCAGAAGCGGGTGCTTGGGCTGGTTTGATGGGCACCTTGCCAAGGCTGGGTGCGGCAGTCGGATTTCTCAGGCCTATGTCAGCTGCCGCCGTAAGCTGAAATCCGGCTACTTGCAAGGTGGGCCACCACTGCACCTTCGGCAACGACGACTCAACACCGGTGTTCTGCCAGGAGACCGCGCAAATTCTCTTTGCGCAGGCAATCGGCTGAGCGGGGTGTTACGACTCCTACTGGCGCGTCATGCTTTCGGGCGCACGCTGTCAAGGGACATGGCGGCCGCTGCCCTCTTGCGATCCGTTCACGGTGCGCAACCGGACACCTGCCGCATTGGGGCGAGGGTCTCGGCCAAAGACTCCATCAGTTCGTCCTTCGCTTTCGTCCGCTCGAAGTGCTCCTCGAGCGCGAGCGCGCCGAAGTCGGCGGCCACGCTCACCCCGAGGCCCACCACGAAGCCCACGCCTGCGCCAACCGCAGTCCCCAGGCCTGGCACGACCGAGCCCACCGCCGCGCCCGTCGCCACCGACGTTCCCACAGCGGCCGCTCTCTTGGCCGCGAACTTCGCCAACAGCTTGACCGCGGTCTTCATGGATGCCTTGGTCATCGCCTTGGCAGCCACTTTCGCCGCTACCGCGCCCGCCGCCATCCCGGCGGCCGCGCCGCCGGCCGCCCTCAGGCGCAAGGCCCCTGCCTCTTGCAACCGCAGGGCCTCCTCGATCGAGGCGCGCCGCACCACATGGCAAGCGCTCTCGTCCTTCACGAGCACGTTGTCGCGCAGGATCTCCTTTGCCTTCACTCTCAGCGAGTCCAGGGCCACAACATGCGCCTCGCCGCCCGCCTGGGCGGCAGCCAGCGCCTCGCTCCAGCCTGAGGATGCTGACAGCCTTGCCTGAAGTTCGTTCTGCAGCAGCTTCTCAAGGTCGCCTTTCAGCATGGCAGCGATTCGCCCCCACTCGGCAGGGAGGCTGTAGTACCAATCCAGGTAGGCATCGACGCCCTTCTCGGCCGCGGCCCGCGCGGCGTCCAGGGCCCGGCAACTCGCCTCGCGGGCCCTCTCGCTCGCCGCAGTTCCCGCTCCCAGCGCCTCCGTCAGCAGCGCGAGCGTCCCCAATTTGTAGACCTTGCCGTCGATCGCCTCGCACTCGGGCACGCGCTCCAGTGCCAGCGGGTTGCTGCTCGATCTCAGCCGCTGCTCCAGACTCGCAACTGCCTGCACCAGCACCAGCCCGCTCACCACGATCACCACCGCCCAGGCCGCCACGCCTGCCGGGGTCGCCCCGGGCGGTTCGTCTGCCGCGCTCGGGCCAGGCCCAAAGATGCGCCGTACCTCGCGGGACGGCAATGCCAGACCCTTGAATCCAAGAGCCACGAACGCCACAGTGGCCACGGGAGCGAGCACCACCGCGAAGGCCACGCGCCAGGCGGGGCCCTCCCCCAGGCTGCCGATCAAGGCAGTCCCCGCGTCCGCCCACGCCATGAAATGCGCCAGCCACTGCGCTGTCGCTGACGGCGCGCCCTTCCAGTGAGCCTGCAGCGCCTCCACGCGCTCGAGCAACCCGGCAGCCGGTAAGTGGGGTTCCGCCACGGCCAACGCCACCCATCCGGCCAGATAGAGAACCACGACGCACCACCCCGCGACCCACGTCGTTCCGCGCGATGTGTATACCGCGCCTGCGAACTGAGGCGCCAGCCAGTGCAATGAGGCCCGGCGCCCCAACACGAAGACGACAGGCATCGCGGTCAACAGACTCCACTCGCGGGCCCCGAAGAATGCCGCATGCATCAACGCCAGAAGGGTCAGGCCGATCGCGAGCCCTGCGTCCAGGAAGTAGGCCAGCACGCGCCGGCTTCCTAGCCAGAACAGCCCGCGCCCCGGCTGGAACTGGCGAACCGCGAGCAGGCCGCGCGCCACGGTCCGGTGCCACAGGCCCAGCATCGCGGGCGCCGCGAGCAGTAGTGTCAGCGGTAGCAATCCCAGCATGGGGAGAGTCGGTGCCCACCAAGCGGTGATGGCCAAGACACCTACCAACGAATACGCCCGCAGCAGGAATCCGCCGTCGTACCGGACGCTCCAAAGGCTTTCCTGGTTGCTCGACCGATCCCGCGGCGTAGTCATCGTCCTTTGACCCGGTCGCTCAGGCCCAGGACCACTGCGGCGCGCTTGACGACTTTGCCGAGGTCAAGCAGATAAACGGCGAAGGGCACGCTCATCACCAATGTGCAGAGCGAAGTGTCGGGCAATGGATCAACGACCCGCATGTGCCCTTGAGGATGCGTACATCGATCTCGTGGGCCGACGACTGGCGCACGAGTCAACATCGTCGTGGCGATTGCTAACGCTGCAAGGGTGAGCCCGAACTGCCAGTTTCCGGCAACGCTTGACTGCTGCCTTTGTGGGCTGAAGCAAGGTGTCATCGAGCGCATGGCTGTTGATCAGACAAGTGTGGGTTGCTGCGCCAAACGTCGGATTGACGGGGCCCACCCCAAGCTACTTGCGCGCAACCGACCGACAGCAACGACTGCCCAGGCGCCATTCAGGTTCGCACCTGCTCAAGTTGATCAGGGTCGAAGCCGGCCTCTTGAGCAGCCATCACTGCAGCAAGGAAGCTGCCAACCTCGCCCCCACCCCCGCGTTGTGCTTCACCAGCGCGATGTTGGTTGCCAGACTCCGCCCCTGCGACAGCTCCGCGAGTCGCTTGAGCATGAAGGGTGTGCTGGCCTTGCCGCGGATGCCCTGCTCGGCGGCTTCGCGCAGGGCCTGGTGGATCCACTGCTCGACGACGGCGGCCGGGATTTCGTCGGCCTCGGGGACCGGGTTGGCGACGACCACGCCGCTGCTCAAGCCGAGCTGCCAGTGCGCGCGCAGGAAGGCGGCGATCGCGTGGGGCGTGTCGAGGCGGAAGTCGGCCTTCAGGCCTGAGCTGCGCGAGTAGAAGGCCGGGAACTCGGCCTGGCCGACGGCGAGCACCGGCACGCCGTGGGTCTCCAGCACTTCCAGGGTGAGCGGCAGGTCGAGGATGCTCTTGGCCCCGGCGCAGACCACGGCCACCGGCGTGCGTGCCAGCTCCAGGAGGTCGGCGCTCACGTCCATGCTGTGCTCGGCGCCGCGGTGCACGCCGCCGATGCCGCCGGTGACGAACACGCGGATGCCGGCCGCGTGCGCGCACAGCATGGTCGAGGCCACGGTGGTGGCGCCCAGCCGGCGCTGGCTGATGGCGTAGGCCATGTCGCGACGGCTGAGCTTCAGGGCCTGGCTGCCGGCGCGGGCCAGGGCTTCGAGCTCGGCGTCGGACAGGCCGATGCGTACCCGGCCGTCCATGACGGCGATGGTGGCCGGCACGGCGCCTTGCTCGCGGATCACGCCCTCCACCGCACGCGCGGTGGCCAGGTTGTCGGGGAAGGGCATGCCGTGGGCGACGATGGTCGATTCCAAGGCCACCACGGCGCGGCCCTGGTCCAGCGCTTGGCGGACTTCGGGGGCGAAATGCAGCAGATCAGGGTGCATCGAGGAATTCCTTGAGCAGGTCGGGGCCGATGTCGGGGGCCACGCTGTGCAGCGAGCCTAAGGCGCGGGCAGCGAGCTGCTGGCCGAAGCGGGCAGCACGGGGCAGGTCGTCCGCCGCCACGCCGCT
>JAFLDE010000142.1 GCA_017302655.1 Burkholderiales bacterium | reverse complement strand
GGGCAGGGGCGGCAGTTCGCCGCAGAGCAGGCCCAGCTCGGGCAGCAACTCGGCCACCGCCGCCGCGTGCTCGCCCAGCGCGTGGCTCAGGCGTTCCTGCCAGAAGGCGCGGCGGCCCTCCACGGCCAGCTGGCGCAGCAGCTCGCGGAAGGCGTCGCTCAGCGCCGCGTAGGGGCGCTGGCGCCGGTACTGGTCGCACTTGCCGCGCAGGAAGTAGCCGCGCTGGCCCACCAGCGGGGCCTGCAGGGCATTCACCAGCGCCGTCTTGCCGATGCCCGAGGGGCCGCTGAGCAGCAGCAGCGCGCTCTCGCCCTGCGCACTGCGCTCGGCAGTCTGCAGCAGATGGGCCAGGAGGCGCTCGCGCCCGACCAGGCGCTGCGACACGCGGAAGCGCTCGGGCCGGTCTTCGCGGGCCAGCACGAAGTCGGCCACGCGCCCGTGCTCGCGCAGGGCGGTCAGCAGGTGCAGCAGGTCGTGGCGCAGGCCGTGGCTGCTTTGGTAGCGCGCGTCGGGGTCCTTGGCCAGCAGCTTGGCCACCAGCGCCGCCAGCGGGCCGGGCAGCGAAGGGTCGAGTTCGCCGAGCGGCTGTGGCGCCAGCGCGAGCTGGGCGTGCAGCAGGGCCAGCGGGTCGTCCAGCACGAAGGGCGGGCGGCCGGCGAACAGCTCGTACAGCGTGGCGCCGAGCGAGTAGAAGTCCGCGCGCTGGTCCACCGCCAGGCTGGTGCGGCCGGTCTGCTCGGGGGCCACGTAGGCCAGGGTGCCGTGGGCGAACCCGTCCGGACTGCGGCGCAGCTCGGGCTCCAGGCGCGAGGCCAGGCCGAAGTCGCACAGCTTCAGGCGCAGCTGGCTCAAGTCCACCAGCACGTTCTTGGGCGCCACGTCGCCATGCACCAGGCCGGCGGCGTGCACGGCCGACAGCGCGTCCACCAGTTGCAGCGCCAGTTGCAGGCGCTCGCCGAGTGTGAAGCGGTGCCGCTCGATGGCCTGGGCCAGGTTGCAGCGGCCGAAGTCCTCCAGCACCAGCACGAGGCTCCGCCCGGCGGGGACCAAGGCCTCGGCCCGGATGATGTGCGGCGAGTCCAGCTCGCGCAGCAGTGCGAATTCGTGGCGCCAGCGTGCCAGCTGTTCAGGGGCGGGGGTGTCGGTGTCGAGCAGCTTCAGCACCACCGGGCGCCCGTCGGCCGCGAGAGCATGCGCCACCACCGTGTCGCCGGCGGCGTGGATGACGGAGCTGAGCTGGAATCCGGCGACTTGCATGCAGCCTGCGCGTGCTGTGCACCCCTGCGGGGTGTCGGAGCGGCAGTATCTGCGCCGGGGGGGCTTCAGGCCCCCGGGATTCGCCCCGGTGAGGGGCACACATCCCAAGCAGGCCTGGCAGGAAGAGGGGTGACGAGCCTGACCCCGGCACTGGTCCGGACGCTAAGGGCTGCTTGGTTCCCCACCTGACCCGGTTGGGCACCTTCCCATGCGAGGAGGCCCGTCGGGGGCGGATTGTGCCCTAGGAGCCTGTCGGGCTTTGGGACGGGCGCGCGCCGGGGCGAGTTGCGGGGCCAGGCTAGGCGCCGGCGAGGCGTTGGATGAGTGCCAACAACGAGCCGGCAACAACGCATGGCCCCGCCAATCGCCCCGGCCCGCAGGGTTGGGCCTGTAAGGGGGCTGATCCGGCGTTGCAAACGCTCGCCGTGGCCCGCGCCACGGCTGTGCTTTGTGCCTTGTCTCAGCTCCCTTACAGGCCCAACGCGCGCCCGTCCCAAAGCCCGACAGGCTCCTAGCGCAGCGCCAAGTCGTCCGCGCCGAACTCGATGCCCAGGGGTTCGATGAGCAGGCGCTTGGTGCCGGCCTCCACGCGGCCGGCATTCCAGGCGGCGATGCCCTGGGCCTGGCTCACACGCACCACCTCGTCGGCTTCCTCGGGCGGCACGAAGAGCGCGAAGCCGGCGCCCATGTTGAGCGTGGAGTAGGCCTCGCGGTCGTCCAGGCGGCAGCGCTGCTGCATGAACTTCAGCACCGGCGTGACCGGCGGCACGGTGTGCATGCGGTAAGTGAGGTGGCCCGGGTGGCGCAGCAGCTTGCGCCAGCCGTGGCCGGTGATGTTGGCGCTGTAGTGCACGGTGAGGCCGGCCTTGGCCAGCGCTTCGGTGACCGGGCTGTAGAGCACGGTGGGGGCGAGCAGGGCGTCGCCGTAGGTCTGTCCGTTGCCGATGTCGGTTTGGTAGCCGTGCTCCAACTGCTCGGCCAGCTTGCGCGCCAGCGACAGGCCGTTGGCGTGGATGCCCGAGCTCTCCAGCAGCACGATGGCGTCGCCCTCGGCCAGTTGATCGCCCACCGAGAGGCGGCTCTTCGGGCTGACGATGCCGGTGCAGGAGGCGGCCAAGTCGATGCGCCCATCCTCGACGATGCCGGCCAGCGCCGGCGTCTCGCCGCCGCCCCAGGCCACGCCACAGCGGTCGCATGCGGCCTTCCAGCCCTTCACCAGTTCCTGCGCGCGGACGCTGTCCTCGAACCAGCTGCTGCCGCCCGCTGCCCAGTAAGCCTGCACCACCAGGGGCGTGGCGCCCACCGTGATGAGGTCGTTCACCGCCATGGCGATGGTGTCCTGGGCGATGCCGGCGTAATAGCTCTTGCCGGTCAGGCGCGCCATCTCGTCGGCCACCAGGGTCTTGGTGCCCAGGCACTCGACGATGCTCGCCAGGAAAAAGGGGCCGACGTCGACCACATAGGCCGATTCGCCCCGCGAAGCGCGCACTTCCTGGAAGGTATGCGGGCCCAGGTTGGCGGCGGTAGCGGCGGCAGCGCGCTGGGCCGCGACCTTCAGCGGATCGATCAGGTCGTAGTTGACGCCGGCCTGGTCGTAGGTGAGGGGGGTGTGGATCGGGGTCGAGCTCATGGCGGCATTGTCTCCGCGCCGCTGGGCCCGCCAGGGCTGGGTGCGCACCACCGCCGGGCGCGTGCGCTTGCTGGGCGGCAGCGGCGGCGGGAAGCCGGTGAACACCATCACCAGCAGGATGGGTGCCAGCAGCAGTCCGAGCAGCCAGCGGCGAAGTCGGGGCATGGACGCCACATGGGGTGGGCGACCTTGGCCGCCATGCGCGCATGCCCCAGCTTGCAAACCAGGGCGATGCCCGCATGCGCGAGGGGAGCGGCGGTGGGCAAAACCTACATAGGCGTTGTTCCTAGGGCCATCGTCGCCGGACCGGCCGCAGACTTCAGGCCGATGCGACCTCACTTGCGGCTCATGGACGCGTGGCGCCTGGGCCTTGTGCAGGCCCTGGGGCTGAGCGGGCTGGCGCTTGCTCCGCTCGCTTCCGAGGCCAGCAAGAGCGCTCCGACCGCCCAGGAGGCGGCGACCGCGCCATTGCTCGTGCATTTCATGGAGCAACAACCCGTGTCCGGCGTGGGCGCCGACGGCCAACCCACCGGCGAGATGGTGCAGCGCATGCGCCGTGCAGCACAGCAGGCGGGGGTGCCGCTGCGTTGGCAGCTGACGCCGCTCAAGCGCAGCGTGCAAGACCTGCGCGACAACCGCGATGCCTTCTGCGTCCTCGGGCTCTTCCGAACTGCGGAGCGTGAGGCGTTCGCCCGTTTCTCGCCCGAGTTGATGGCGGGCGAACCGCAGATCTTGGTGGTGCGCCGTGAGGCCGCGGCCCGCGTACGTCAGCACGCCAGCGCTCGGGCCATCCTGCTCGATGGGCAGCTGCGCCTGCTGGTCTACGACGGCGTGTCCTACGGCGAGCAGATCGACCGCTGGCTGCTGGCCCGTCAGGGACCTACCTTGCGCGCGATCGCTGGTTCCATGCGAGCGTTCGAAATGCTCAGCCGGAATCGGGCCGATGTCGCGGTAAGTACCCAGCGCGCTTTCGAAGAATGGAAGCGCGAAGCCCCGGCGGGACTGGACCGACTGGAGTGGGTCCAGAGCGCACCGCTGCCGGCACCGCCCGGGCGGCACCTGGCTTGCAGTCACAAGGTGCCCGAGATCCGCCTGCGCGCGCTGGACCGGGCCATCCAACAGCTCGACGAGCGCTGAGCGGCGTTCCTGAGTCGATCAGGCCCTAGGCAAGACCCCGCCGGGGGCCGGGTCGGGTGGGCGAGGGCCTGGGGCTGCTCAAAGTCCCAGCTCGTCGGCCAGCATGCGAGCGCCGTACACCTGCCGCAGCGCAGCTCGGATGGCGTGTCGGTGCAGCGCCACCGTGCGGTGGCTGTCTTCATCGAAGTGGTAGCTGCCGGCGAGGGATTCAAGGTTGCCGTCGAAGGCCAGGCCGACCCAGGCGCCTCGAGCGTCCAGCACCGGTGAGCCGCTGTTGCCACCCACGATGTCGGCGCTGACGGTGAAGTTCAGCGGCGTGCGCGGGTCCAGACGGTGGCTTGCCGCCGCCAGCATGGGGGGCATGCGGAACTCAGGTTGACCCTTGCGTTCCCTGGCGCGGGCGAACAGGCCTGCCAGGTCGGTCTGCCAACCGGCCGGGGCGGCCGGCGCCGTGCGCTGGCCGGATGGCGGACCGACCCGGCCAAAGGAAAGACGCAAAGTGAAGGTGGCGTCCGGCGCCTCCTGGGCGCCCAGCACCTGCCAGCGTGCACGTGCCAACGCCTCGCTGGCACCGTGAAGTGGCTGCTCGACTTCGCGTTCCCACGCCCGCTCCAACGCCAGGTGCAGGGGCAGCAGGCGGGCGGCAAGTTGCACCAGCGGCTCGTCGGACGGCAACTCACCTTCCAACAGGCTCAGGCGCTCAGCGGCATGCTGCAGGCGGGTGAGGCGCAGCCAGCCGGTGAGCAGTTCGGTGGGGTCGGCACCTTGGGCACCCGGCATGCCGGTCTGCCAGGCTTGCACCCACTCGTTCGAGGTGCCCAGGCGTTGACGGGCATGTGCCAGATGGGCGGCCAGTTGCGCGGCTTCCATCTCGGGATTCAGCGTGGCTTCGGCCGCAGCGCGCAGGCGCAAGGCCTGCTCGGCGGGGGCGGCGTAGGGCACGAGGCGTTCGCCCTCAGGCAAAGCACGCTCCTCGCGCAGCGCCAGCAAGTGCAGCAACAGGTCGAGCAGGGTGCCTGCAGGCAGGCGCTGCGCCTCGGCGCGCTCCACCCAGCGCGCGCTGGCGGCGGCCGAGGCCGCTGCCTGAACCCAGGGGAGAGGGTCGGCTGTGGCGAGGCGCACCTGCACTTCGCTGGCCGCCTTGGCCTGCATCAGCGCCGGATCCTGCAATGCGCGCAGCTCTCCCCGCAGGGCCTTGAGGCTGTTCTCCACGGTGGCCAAGGGGTCGGCGGCCTGCCGCGCGGCCTCTGGACCTCGGCGGGCGAAGGCCTTGAGTGCAGCTCGCTCTGCCTCGCTTCGCGCGATGCGTGCGGGCTGCCCATGGTCGCGCTCGGCTTCCAGCTGAGCCACGGTGAGCAGGCGCTGCGTGCTGTAGGGGTGACCGGGCACCATCAGCGCGTCGCCCCGACCCGGCCCGTTGCCAGTGGCCGGGCGCAACCAGTGGGCAGGGCGAATGGGCCGGCCGCCGCTGTAGACGCGCAGTAGCGCGAAGTCGAAGGCGTAGCGTGGGAAGCTGAAGTTGTCTTCGTCGCCACCGAAGTTGGAGGCCTGTGCTTCGGGTGCGAAGGCCAGGCGCACGTCGTCGTAGACGCGGTAACGGTAGCGCTGCACGCGCGCGCCGCCATGCAGAAGCACGGCCTCGCAGCGCTGGCCCGATGGGCATTCGGCGACGGTCCAGCGCTCCAGCTGCTGCTTTCGCTCGACGGCTTGGGTGGGCAGTTCACCCTCCAGGGTGTCGATGCCCTGCAAAACCTCGGCCTCCATGCCGAGGCAGCGGCGTTCCTGCCGCGCTTGGCGGGCCAGGAACCCACGCTGCAGCAGAGGCTCGCGGCGGCTGGACAGTGCAGCGATGCATTCACTCACCACGTGGTGATTGGTGAGCAGCAGGCCGCGCGCGGACACGAAGCTGGCGCTGCCATAGGGCAGGCGCACGCTGGCGCGCATGAGTTGCGGCACATCGGGGTGAAGGCCGTGCGCCGCGAGCGCCTGCATGGGCAACTGGTCCAGTGGCCACATGCCGGCGGCGGCTTGCGATGCCAGAGGCAGGACAGCGAACAGCGCCGCGGCGACTGGGCGCATCAGGGTGGCGCGGGACATGGGCGAAGTCGGAGGCAGGCGGCGGCTGATCGGAGGCAGGGCGCGCAGCTTAGGGCCTCGCCGCGCCATCACCATTTCTCATGAACCCGGACGTCCTCGTTCAAGCCCGCAGCCGGTGCCCCAGTGCCAGACACAGGGCCTCACCCACCGCCAGGCGGCGCAGGCGGGCCGCACTTACGCCGGCACGGGCGCGCATCGGTGGGCTCAGCCACTGCGGCTCGCGGCCGTTGCGCCACAGGGCCAGGCGCCAGCTGAAGGCGCTGCCGCGGCATTGGCTCTCGTCGGCCAGAAGGCCGAGCCAGTCGGTATCCGCAGCGCCCAGCGCGGCGCGCAGGCGGCGATCGGCATCGGGCAGGGAGGCGGTGGTGCGCTGGGTCAACCAGCGGTCGAAGGACGCGATTGCGTGCATGAACGGAAAACTCCGAGGCCCTGGGGTCACCGGCATTGCCGGTCCGGGGCACTCGGAGCCGCAACGCTTTAGCCGTACTTGTTGACCGCCCGCAAGTAGTTGGTAAATCGGCGGTGCCGCTGGAAGCGACGGGTCGAAGTGTAGGGGAGCCAGATGCGGGCTGGATGAGTGCATCCCTAGAATCCCCGCCCTCATGTCTCGCCAAGCTCACCAAGCCCTCGCCCGCAGCTACCGTCCTCGCCAGTTCTCGGGCCTTGTCGGGCAAGAGCATGTGACGCAGGCGCTGGGCAACGCCCTGAGCACCGGCCGCCTGCACCACGCCTATCTGTTCACCGGCACGCGTGGCGTGGGCAAGACGACGGTGAGCCGCATCCTGGCCAAGGCGCTGAACTGCACAGGGCCCGATGGCCAGGGCGGCGTGACCGCCGAGCCTTGTGGCGTCTGCCCTGCCTGTCGGGACATCGACGCCGGCCGCTTCGTCGACTACGTCGAACTCGACGCCGCCAGCAACCGTGGCGTCGAGGAGATCTCGCAGCTGCTCGACCAGGCGATCTACAAGCCGGTGGTGGGCCGCACCAAGGTCTACCTGATCGACGAAGTGCACATGCTCTCCACCCACGCCTTCAACGCCATGTTGAAGACGCTGGAGGAGCCGCCCGACTACTTGAAGTTCGTGCTCGCCACCACCGACCCGCAGAAGGTGCCGGTGACCGTGCTGAGCCGCTGCCTGCAGTTCAACCTGCGGCCGCTGCCGCCGCCGCTCGTGAGTGAGCACCTGGCCGCCGTGCTGCAGCAGGAGGGCCTGACGTTCGAAGACGGCGCGCTGCGCCTGATCGGCCGTGCTGCGCGCGGCTCCATGCGCGACGCGCTCTCGCTCACGGACCAGGCCATCGCCTTCGGCGGCGGGCAGTTGCTGGAGGCGCAGGTGCAGCAGATGCTTGGCGCCACGCCGCGCGCCCATGTGCTGAACCTGCTGGCCGCGCTGGCCGACGGCAACGGCGCCGCGCTGGTGGCCGAGGTGGACGCTCTGCGCGCCGCCGGTCATGCCGCGCAAGGCGTGGCCGACGAATTGGCGCGCTGGCTGCAGTTGCTGGCCTTGGCCCAGGCCGCGCCGCAGGCGCTCGACCCCACCGACCCCGACAGCCAGGAGGCCCAGCAACTGGCAGCCCGCTTGCCGGCCGACGAGTTGCAGCTGAGCTACCGTCTGTGTCTGCAGGCCCGCGAGGAGTTGCCGCTGAGCCCCGACGAGC
>JAFLDE010000141.1 GCA_017302655.1 Burkholderiales bacterium | reverse complement strand
GCCGCGGTGGCTGGCGCGCACAGCGGCGCCAGAGGTGCGGCCATCAGGGCCTGCGCCGCCTCGCTGCGCCAGGCGCCGTCACCGAAGCGAACGGCCGCATCCAGCCCCTCGGCCAGCAAGTCCACGCGGTTGTTGTGCGTCAGCAGGCGAAGCGCGATGCCGGGGTGCTCGGCTTCGAAGGCGGGCAGGCGTTCCAGCAACCAGCCCTGCGCAAAGGTGCCCACCACGCCGACGGTGAGCCGCTCCACCCGCTGCCGCGTGGTCAAGGAAGACAGCGCGCGCTCGATCAAGCCCAGACCCTGCTGCAGCGCCGGCAGCAGCTGCTGGCCGGCTTCACTGAGCTGCAGGCTGCGCGGCGTGCGCACGAAGAGCGGCTGGCCGAGTTGGGCTTCGAGCGTGCGGATCTGGTGGCTGACGGCGGCCTGCGTCACGCACAGCTCGCCGGCCGCCTGCGTGAAGTTCAGGTGGCGCGCGGCGGCTTCGAAGACGCGCAGGCTGTTCAGGGAAACGGGCGGCAGGGGCATGGCGAAAGGTCGGCGAGATCGGCAGGGCGCGAGGGTCGCTTACGCTCCCGCTCCCACTTTCAAAAACCCCGCCATGTTCAACCACATCATGATCGGCTCGAACGACATCGAGCGCGCCAAGGCTTTCTACGACGCCGTGCTCGGCGTGCTCGGCTGTGGCGAGCCGCATCGCAACGTCTCCGGCACCGGCCATGTGCGCTACTTCTACCGCCACGCCGGCAGCACCTTCTGCCTCACCGAGCCCATCGACGGCACGCCGGCCACCGTGGCCAATGGCAGCACCATCGGCTTCAAGTGCGAATCGGCCGAGCAGCTGCAACGCTTCCACGACGTGGCGGTCGCGCAAGGTGGGGTGTCCATCGAAGACCCGCCGGGCCTGCGCGAAGGCACGGGCCTGCACCTGGCCTATGTGCGCGACCTCGACGGCCACAAGCTCTGCGCGCTGTACCGCGAGAAGGCCAAGGCATAAGAAAAGCTTGTGCCAGCGTCGAGCGCATTTCGCTGGTCGGCTTGGCAGGGCTTGGCGAGCATGCGGGTCCTTTCCCCTTCACCTGCTCGCCATGACGCCCTCCCGCCGCTCGCTGCTCACCGCCCTGCTGTTCAGCCCCACCCTGCTCAACGCCCGCACTGCGGACTGGGCGGGCCTGCCCTCGGCCTGGGCGGCGCTGGAAACCCGCAGCGGCGGCCGCCTCGGCGTGGCGCTGCTGGACACGGCCAGCGGCCAGACCGTGGCCCACCGCGGCGCCGAGCGCTTCGGCCTGTGCTCCACCTTCAAGCTGCTGCTGGCCGGCGCGGTGCTGCAGGCCATCGACCAAGGCCGCCTGAAGGCAGACGCGCGCCTGCCACTGCGCGAGGCCGATCGCATCTTCCACATGCCCAGCACGGAGCCGCTGATGGCGCGCGGCTGGGCCACGCCGCTGGAGCTGGCCGAGGGCGCGCAAGTCACCAGCGACAACCTGGCCGCCAACGTGCTGCTGCGCGCGCTGGGCGGGCCTGAGGGTTTCACGCGCTGGCTGCGCGAGAGCGGCGACGCGGTGACCCGCATCGACCGCTACGAGCCAGAGATGAACCGTGTGGTGGGCGGCGACCCACGCGACACCAGCAGCCCCGAGGCTTTCGCCGCCAGCGTGGCGCGACTGACCACGGGCACGGTGTTGAAGCCCGCCAGCCGCGAGCGCCTGATCGCCTGGATGGAGGCCACAAAGACCGGTCAGCGCCGCCTGCGCGCCGGCCTGCCCAAGGGCTGGCGCGCGGGCGACAAAACCGGCACAGGCTTTCACGAAACCATGCCCGACCGCATCAACGACACCGCCATCTTCTGGCCCCCGAAGCGCGCGCCGCTGGTGCTGAGCTGCTTCTACGAGGGTCCGGCCAAGAGCGCCGACTGGGTGCGGCCGCAGGACGAGGCGGTGCTGGCCGAGGTGGCTCGACTGGCCAGCGCCCGCTGATCAACCGCCCCAGGCCAGCCCTTCATCGGTGAGGATGGCGTCCAGCGGCGCTTCGTCGGTCAGCGCGTTCAGGCCCGGCACCCAGGCCGGGCTGAAGGCCAGGCCCACGGTGACCAGTTCCGGCTGGCGCGCGCGCAGCGTGCGCGCCACGAAGCCGCCGCCATAGCCCACGCGCAGGCCACCCGCGCCGTAGCCTAGGCAGGGCACCAGCAGCATCTCGGGCTCGAACTGCTCGGTGTCCTTGGGTTTAAGAATCCCAAACGCGTCCTCTTCCATCGGGCAGCCGGGGTACCAGACGTGGTAGCTGAGCAGCCCGGTGTCCTTGTGCTTCACCGGCAGGCCGATGCGCCGTTCGGGGTGGTCCTCGCCCCAGCGGTAGAGTGCCGGCAATGGGTCGAACTCGCCCTTGATCGGCCAGTAGGCGCCGATGCGCTGTTCGGGGCGCGACAGCAACCACACGCGCAGCACCTCCTGCAGGCGCATGCTGCGCGCCATGCGGTCGGGCATTTCGGTGCGCAGCTCCAGCAACACCTCGCGCAGCGCGCGGCGGGGGTCAGAATCGGCAGCATCAGCCATGCGCGCATTGTGAGATGAACCTAGAAACGGCAGTTGACCGCTCGCCGCCGCAAGCAAGTCCCTGGAATGACGACGAAGATTTCTCACGGCCACGGTCACTGCTCGGGTGAGTACGCTACACAGCCGGTTGCACCGCACTGCGGCACGCTGGCCGCGTTACTCCTCTTTGCGGGCACGAGCCCGCTTCGTCGTCGCGCCTTGCCAGCGCACCGCATCACGGTGCACTCAGCCGTGTCCAACTGCCGCTTCTAGGTTGAACCCTTGGCCCTGAACGCGCCCAAGCGCCCGCTTCGCGATCCCTTCACCTTGCATTGCCAGGAATTGCTCGCCGCCTTGGGGCCGGTGCGGGCGCGCGCCATGTTCGGTGGCGTGGGCTTTTACGTGGACGAGCTGTTCATCGCTTTGATCGCCGACGGCCGTCTGTACCTGAAGGGAGGCGGCGCCCACCGCGACGCTTTCGTGCAAGCCGGCTGCGAGCCCTTTCGCTTCAAGACCCAGGACGGCCGCGAGCTCAGCATGGCCTACTGGACGGCGCCCGAGGAGGCACTGGAGTCTCCTGAGGCCATGCGGCCCTGGGCCCGCCGCGCCATGGAAGCGGCCTTGGTGGCCGCCAACGCCAAGCCGGCGTCACGCCGCGAACGGCCTTGACGCTGCGCCGCCGCCCGCTGCTGCTGTCGCTCGGACTGGCTGGCGTGCAAGCCAAGCCGCGGCCCCTCGTCTACGCACGCCAGGGCGACCCGCTGAAGGACTTCTGCTTCGTGCTGCTGCGCGAGGCCCTGGCCCGCGCCGGCAGCCCCCTGCAGCTGACACCGAGCCGGGAACGCGTGTCGCACGCCCGCGCGCTGGCAGACCTGGCCGCGCCACAGTCCAGCCACAGCGGCATCGAGCTGATCTGGACCATGACCAACCAGGAACGCGAGCGGGAGTTGCTTCCGGTCCGCATCCCGCTCGACCGCGGCCTGTTCGGCTGGCGCGTGCTGTTCGTGCGCGCCGGCGAGGAGGCCCGTTTCGCCGGCGCACGCCGCCTGGCGGACCTGCGCAGCTTCAGCTTCCTGCAAGGCCACGACTGGCCGGACGCCGACATCCTGGCCGCCAACGGCCTGCGCGTCGAACGCGCCACGCAGCTCGAGGCGCTCTTTCCGATGGTGGCGCGGCAACGGGCTGACGCCCTGCCACGCGGCGTGCCCGAGGTGGAAGAGGAACTGGCCTCGCGCGCCACGCCGCAGGGCCTGGTGCTGGAGCCTCGCCTGCTCCTGCGCTACCCGACGGCGCTGTACTGCTTCGTGTCGCCCCAGCGGCGCGAGCTGGCCGCGGAGCTGGAACGCTGCTTGCGCGCGCTGCAGGCCAGCGGCGCCTTCGACCGCCTGCTTCGCCAGTGGTTCGCGCCCTCGCTGGCGCTGGTGAAGCTGCCCCAGCGGCGCGTCATCGAGCTGCGCAACCCCTTCCTGCCGGTGGCCACGCCCTTGCAGGATGCGTCGCTCTGGTGGAAGTGAGCTACTTCCCACCCAGCAGGCGCACCGGCAAGAGCAGCACGGCGGCGAGCAGACGGAAGGGCAGCACCAGCAGCCAGACCAGCGGCCACAGCACCAGCGCGGCCAGCGCCAGCGGCAGGCTCCACAGGGCCAGCATCAGCCACAGGATGAAAGCGATCAGCGTGTTCATGGTGTCCTCCTGTTCGGGTGACGCCAATATGCCTTCGCGCCCTTGCCGGCACCGCCCGGTTGCGACGGACTGCAGCAGTGCGCGACAGACCTCACTCGCCCATGCGGCTGTGCCCCGGCTGGGCGGCCACGCGAGCCAGCCAGTCGCGCAGCGCCGGATAGGGGTCGAGGTGGACGCCGCCCTGCGGGGCGACATGGGTGTAGGCATAGAGCGCGATGTCGGCCACCGTGTAGGCGCTGCCCGCCATGAAGGGCTGCCGCTGCAGGTGCTCGGTCATCAGGCGCAGCGCCTGGTGCGCCCGCGCCTGTAGCCCGGCCAGGCGCTCGGCCTGCTCCGGCGGGTTCTTCAGGTAGTGCACGATGAATCGCGACACGGCCACCGTGGGTTCATGCTGGTACTGCTCCCAGAACAACCAGCGGTAGACCTGGGCGCGTGTCCAGGGCTCCACCGGCAGCAGCGGCGTGCCTTCGGCCACGTGCAACAGGATGGCGTTGCTCTCCGGCAGGCAGCGGCCGTCGTCCCACACCAAGAGCGGTACCTGGCCGGCGGGGTTCAAGGCCAGGAATTCGGGCGTGCGCGTCTCCTGTTTCAGCACGTCCACCGGCACCCATTCGAAGGGCCGGCCGAGCTGGCGCAGCAACAGCTGCACCTTGTAGCAATTGCCCGACTGCGCGTCGCCGAACACGCGCATCACGGCGCCGGCTCCAGCCATTCGAAGGCGCTGTCCTCGAAGGCTTCCAGCACCACGCCCTCGCCGCGCGCCAGCCCAAGCACGGCGCCGGCGCCCAGCACCAGGTCCTCGGGCAACTCGCCCAGGCGGCCATCGCGGGTGACCCAGAGCCGACCGCGCTGCACACGCAGGCAACGCGCCTGCGGCGCCACGCGGTGCAGGGTCTGGCCGCGCGCCAGGCGCCAACTGGGTTGATTCGCTGCATTCATCATTCCAAACCTCCTGGAGGCGATTTTTCTGGCGTAAGCCCAGCGCGTCCAATCACTTCTGCGCCAGCAATTGATACGCTGCGCGCATGAATCAACGCCCCTTGAGCCTCCTCGGACTGCGCGCCTTCGAAGCGGTGGCACGGCGCCTGAGCTTCCGCGCCGCGGCCGAGGAACTGCACCTCACCCAGCCCGCCATCAGCCGACAGATCAAGGCCTTGGAAGCGGAGGTCGGCCAGGCGCTTTTCGTGCGCGGCACCCGCCATGTGGCGCTCAGCCCCGCGGGCCTGCAACTGCAGAACGCCGTGCTGCCCCTGCTGGCCCAACTGGACGGCACCGTGCGCCTGCTGCGCCAGCAGCGGGGCCGCCAGACCATCCAGCTCAGCACCTTCGCCAGCTTCGCCTCCCTCTGGCTGCTGCCGCGCCTCGAGGCCTTCCAGCGCGAGCACCCGGAACTGGATCTGCGCATCGCCGCCGACGACCGCGTGCACGAACTCGGCAGCGCTGGCTTCGACCTGGCGCTGAGCCTGTTGATGAACGAACGCCTGGGCGAGGCCGAGCCCCTGTTCCCCGAGACCCTGACCCCCGTCCACAGCCCGCGCCTGACCCGAGCGCCCAAGCGCCCAGCCGATCTGGCCCAGCACACCCTGGCCGAGGAGGACGCGCACTCGCCCACCAGCCAGGCCGCCCAGTGGCGGCCCTGGCTGGCGGCTCAGGGTCTGGGCACGCTGCAGCCGCGCGGCTGGCTGCTGCTGAACTTCACCCACCAGCAGGTGCAGGCGGCGCTGGCCGGCCAGGCGGTGGCGCTGGCCCGCCTGCCACTGGTGCAGCCGCTGCTGGCGCGGGGTGAGCTGGTGGAGAGCTTCGGCCCCGCGCGTCGCCTGGCCATCCCCGTCAGCTACTGCCTGCGCGTCGCGCCCGGGGCCGCGCAACGGCCCGAGGTCGCGCAGTTCCTGAACTGGCTCCGGTCCGAAGCCGCCAGCACCCGCGAGGCCTTGCAAGCATGAACGCCTCCGCCGTGCGCGCCACGCGCCTGCTGTTCCTTGTCGAGGGCAGCTGCTTCGGCGTATGGGGCGCGCATGTGCCCAGCGCCAAGGCGCACTACGGCCTCAGCGAGGGCACGCTGGCCCTGGCCCTGCTGGCGGCCAGCCTGGGCGCGTTGGCCATCCTCGGCGTGGCCGGCCGCCTGGTGGCGCACTTTGGGGCGCAGCAGGTGGTGCGCGGCGCCGGGCTGCTGATGACGGCCTCGTTGGGCGTGCTGCTGCTGCCGACGCCGGCGGCGCCAGGCACGCCCTGGGTGCTCTGGGCGCTGCTGGCCCTTTTCGGCGCCAGCTCAGCCCTGGCGGACGTGGCCATCAATGCCGAAGGCGCGGTGCTGGAGGCGCAGGCCGGGCGCAAGCTGATGAGCGGGCTGCACGGCTTCTTCAGCCTGGGCGGCATGCTGGGCGCGGTGGCGGTGGCCGGTCTGCTCAAGTTGCAGGTGCCGGCGGCGGTGCAAATGGCTTTGCTGGCACTGCTGCTGACCGCCCTGCTGCTGCCGGCCTCACGGCACATGCTGCCCGCGCACCCGCCGCTCCAGGCACAAGAGGGCGAGGCGGCGACGTGGCGCCGGCCGCACGGACGCCTTGCCCTGCTCGGCCTGCTGGCGGCGCTGGCGCTGCTGGCCGAGGGCGCGATGTACGACTGGAGCGTGCTCTTCCTGCAGAGCCAGACGGGCGCCACACCCGCCTTCGCCGCGCTCGGCTACGCCGCCTTCTGCGGCGCCATGGCAGCCATGCGCTTCGCCGGCGACGCGCTGCGCGAACGCCATCCACCTGCCCGGCTGATGGCCGCCGGCGCGCTGTTGGCTGCGGCCGCGCTGCTGTTGGCGCTGTGGCTGCGCCAGCCCTGGGTCGGCCTGCTCGCCTTCGCTCTGGTGGGCGCGGGCCTGGCCAATGGCGTGCCGCTGCTCTTCGTGGCCGCCAGCCAGGTGCGCGGCGTGACGCCGGCGACCGGCATTGCCACCGTCACCGCGCTGGGCTTCTTCGGCTTCCTGTCCGGCCCGCCGCTGATCGGTGCGCTGGCCGAGGCGGCCAGCCTGAGCCAGGCCCTGGGCGTGGTGGTGTTGTGCTGCCTGGTGTTGGCGCTGGCGGCGCGGCGCCTTTAGGAGCTTGTCGGGCTCCTAGGGAGCGTGCAGCGCATCGTCGGTGAGGATCAAGGTCAGCGGCCGGTCGTGAGCCTCGGGGGTGAACGGGCACTCGCTCATGCTCCAGGCCAGGCCCAGCGCCGTGACGCCCGGGTGCTCGGCCAGCCAGCGGTCGAAGAAGCCGCCGCCATAGCCCAGGCGGTAGCCCTCGCGCGTGAAGCCCAGGCAAGGCACAAGCACGAGGTCGGGGTCGGCAGGAGCGCCTTCAGGCGCCGGCAAGCCCATTTCGTCGCGACTGGCCGGCTGGCCACGGCCATCCCAGCGGCGGTAGCGCATGCCGCGTGGCTCGCGCGTGGCCCAGGGCAAGGCCAACTCCACGCCGGGCAGCGGCGGCAGCCAGGCCGGGGCGTCGAACTCGCCGGCCATCGACCAGTAGAGACCCAGGCAGATCGGTTCCAGTTGTTCCAGCAAGGGCGCCAGTCGCGCAGCCAGGCGCGCCGGGGCCTCTCGGCCGGCGGGGCTCTGCAGCCACGCCAGGCGCTCGGCCTTGAGGCG
>JAFLDE010000140.1 GCA_017302655.1 Burkholderiales bacterium | reverse complement strand
GCCTGCTCGATGTCGTCCACCGCCGCCACCCAGTGCAGCAGCGCCGGCCCTTGGGCCAGCCGCGCCTGCGTGGCGGGTTCGTCCAGCCCGAACCAGCGCCGGTGCGCGGTGGGCGCGGGCGCCTCGGGGTCGATGGCGATCAACTCCAGGTAGCAGCGCTCGCCCAGCCTCAGCAGGCGGTTGTGCGTGCCCATCAGCGGGTGCTTGCCGCCGCCCGCGGGCTCGCAGCCCAGCTCGCGCCGGCACCAGTCCTCCGCCTGGGCGAGCGACGCCGCCCCCATCACGACGTGATCCACGTGCATCAGTGGCGCCCGGCCGTCCGAAGCCACTGAGCGCCGCTCACAGAGCGAGCGTCCTTCGCCAAGCTGTGCGAGCCCTCAGGGCTCACACAGTCCGGGCTCAGCCCACCTCGGGGGGTGGCGAGCGAAAGCGAGACTGGGGGCATGGTCATGGCATGGCCGCTCCCACGGCCTGGCGCAGCGGGATGCCACGCGGGTCGAAGTCCTCCAGGCAGGCGACGTTGATGCCGAAGAAGTCCGGCGTAACGCGCTTGCGGTGGAAGGGGTAGATGCCGCAGGTGCGGCAGAAAAAGTGCCGCGCGGTGCGGGTGTGGAATTGGTACTCGGTGAGCGAGTCCGCGCCGGCCAGCAGTTCGAAGGCGGACTCGTGCACCTTCACCATGGTGGCGCTGCGCCGCTTGCACATCGAGCAGTCGCATTGGGTGAGCTCGGGGAAGTCGCAAGTCATCGACGGGCCGTCCCTAGATGACTTGACCCCCTCGGGGGGCGGGCTGGGCGCAGCCTGGCCCTGGGGGCAGGGCCATGTGATGGCGAAGCGCACGGCGCCGCAGTGGCAGGCACCCTGGTAGCGCTGCGGCTGGCGAGTGCTCGATTCGCTGCTCACAGCCGCACCTGGCCTTCCACCAGCGGCGTGACATGGCCGCCGATCCACACCGTGTCGCCGATCTGCTCCACGAACACCCGCCCGTCCCGGCCCAGCACCGTGCCCTGCGCGGCCACGTAGCGCGGCGGCGCCAGACCGGCGCCGATCAGCCACTGGGCCAGCCCTGCGTTCAAGCTGCCGGTCACCGGGTCCTCGGGCACTGCTTCCAGCGAGAGCAGCGCGCGCACTTCGAACTGCGCCTCTCCCGCACCAGGCGCCACCGCGCCAAACTTGTGGATGGGGGCCACCACGCCCAGCTCCAGCGGCGCGAGCAGCCGGAAGTCGGGCCGGATGGCCAGCAACTGCTCGCGCGAGCGCAGCATCACCGCGCACCATCCCGGCCCGTTGTCCACCCACTGGTGGGCCACGATGTCCTCGTCCGCCAGGCCCAGGGCGAGGCGGATCTTCGCGAGTGTTGCGTCGTCCAGCGCGCCACTGCGCAGCAGCGGGGGCGCAGCGAAGGCCAGGCGATCGCCGTCGCGCCGCACCCGCACCAGGCCCACGCTGCATTGCTGCACCACGTCTTCGCCCTGGGGTTGGCCGCCGCCGGCCAGCCAGGCGTGGCAGCTGCCCAGCGTGGGGTGACCGGCAAAGGGCAGCTCGCGCGCGGTGGTGAAGATGCGCACGCGGTAGTCGGCCGCGGGGTCGGTGGGCGGCAGCAGAAAGGTCGTCTCGCTGAGGTTGGTCCAGCGGGCGAAGGCCTGCATCTGTTCGTCGCTCAGGCCCTCGGCATCGAGCACCACGGCGAGCGGATTGCCCTTCAGAGGAACAGCGGTGAAGACGTCAAGCTGCTGGAAGCGGCGCATGGCGGCGGTAGAGGTTGGGGTGAACGATCTCCATGCCGCGATCGGGCGTGGCCAGCGGCTGGAAGCCGAGTTGGGCGTAAAGCGGCTGCATGTCCTTGGTGAACAGCACCTGGCGGCGCAGGCCCTGCAGGTCAGGATGCTTCATGCCCTCGCCGACGAGCCAGCGCCCCAGGCCGAGGCCGCGATGCGCCTCGTGCACGAACACGTCGCACAGATAGGCGAAGGTGGCGCGGTCGGTCACCCAGCGGGCGATGCCGACCTGCTCGGCGCCGCAGAACAGGCTGGCGCACAGCGAGTTCGCGCAGGCGCGCGCCACGGTGTCGCGCGGAATGCCCTCGCACCAATAAGCGCGTACCAGCATGGCGTGCACGGCGTCGAGGTCGATGGCGTCGAAGCGCAGCGTGTAGTCGCGCTCGCCCCGTTGGATGTGAGGCGTCATGGCAGGGCCCTCAGCAGGTGCGCGTGAAAGCCGAAGCAGTGGCGACCGTCGGCGTCCCAGGCGGCGTCCCAGGCGCGCTGGCGCAGGCGCCATTGCGCCCGGCTCTCGGAGTCGTCCAGGCGCTCGGCCTCGGCGCGGCGCGCGCCGCCCACCGTCGATTCGTAGTGCTGCCACGCGGCGGCGGAGGCGACTTCCTCGTGCAGGGCCTGCCAGCCCTGCTCGGGCAGCGCGCCCCGGGGCCAATACAGCTCGCGCGGGCAGTCCAGGAAGTCCAGCAAGGCCTGCGGCGGCTCGGCCGCCCACTCGATGTCGGCCCAGAGCAGCAGCCCCCCCGGCCGCAGCAGGCGCTGGCAGCTGGCCAGCGCCTCGCGGGGCGTGCCGAAGGCCTGCGAGGCGCCGACGCAAAGCAGCAGGTCGAAGCGCTCGTCGGGGTCGAGCGCGGCGGCGTCCAGGCATTCGAAGCGCAGCCGGGGCAAGGCCGGCAAGGCCTGCGCGCGTTCGATGAAGCGCGGGTTGCGGTCGATGCCCCGCAGGTGCAGGCCGGGCAGTCGCTCGCTGAGGCGGTGCGCCAGCAGCCCCGGCCCGCAGCCGATGTCCAGGCCCCGTCGCCCACCACCATCGCCCAACTCGGCGGCGGTGCGCGCCAGCAGGCGTTCCCAGCCCTCGGCGTCCAGCGGGTTGGCCCAGGGCAGCGCGGCGTGGCCGGCGGCCGTCAGGCGTTCCGCCGCGGACAAGGTCAAGGCGTCGGTGCGTGGCTGCCGTTCAGCGCTTCGTTGAGCACGCGGCCGAGGATGGCCACGCCCTCGCGGATGCGATCCGGCGTCAGCGTCACGAACGACAGGCGCAAGGCGCGCGGGTCCGGGTCGTGCGCGAAGAATGCTGCACCCGGCACGTAGGCAATGCCGGAGTCCACCGCGGTGGGCAGCAGGGCCATCGCATCCAGGCCTTCGGGCAGGCGGATCCAGAAGAACATGCCGCCCAGCGGTGCGCGCCATTCGCAGCCCTCGGGCAGGTGCTGCTGCAGGGCCTCGGCCATGGCGTCGCGGTTGGCCTTGTAGAGCGCGCGGATCTTCGGGATGTGCTGGTCCAGGAAGCCGTCGCGAATCACTTCGTAGACCACGCGCTGGTTGAAGCCTGGTGTGTGCAGGTCGGCCGCCTGCTTGGCCTGCAGCAGCTTCGGGTAGAGCGGCTTGGGCGCCACCACATAGCCCAGGCGGAAGCCCGGCGTGAGGATCTTGCTGAATGAGCCCAGGTAGATGCCGCCCTCGGGCCAGCGCGCCGCCAGGCCGCGGCCCGGATCCTCGTCGAACCAGAGGTCGCCGTAGGGGTTGTCCTCGACGAAGGGGATCTTGGCCGCCTGGGCAGCGGCCACCAAGGCGTCGCGCCGCGCCTGCGGCATCACGCGCCCCGTGGGGTTCTGGTAATTCGGCAGCAGGTACATGAAACGCGTGCCCGGCGCCAGCTGCGGCAGCGCACGCACGGCCTCGGGGTCGGGCCCATCCCCATCGCTGAGCAGGCTGACGAACTGCGGCTCGTAGGGTGTGAAGGCCTGCAGCGCGCCCAGGTAGGTGGGCGTTTCCACGGCGACCGGCGCGCCTTGGTCGCAAAGCAACTTGCCCACCAAATCGAGACCCTGCTGCGAACCGCTGGTGATGAGCACCTGGTCCGGGTGCGTCTCCAGCCCGACCTGCGACTTGACGCGTGCCGCGGCCCATTCGCGCAAGGGCGCGAAGCCCTCGCTGGCCGCGTACTGCAGGGCCTCGCGCGGGCTGTCCGTCAGCACCTTTTCGCAGGCGGCTTTCAGTGCCTCGATGGGAAAGGTGTCGGCACTCGGCAGGCCGCCTGCCATGCTCAAGATGCCGGGCTTCTCGGTGACCTTCAGGATCTCGCGGATGATCGACGGGTTCATGCGCGCCGCACGGCGGGCCAGGGTCCAGGGGGCAATGAGCATGGGCAGCCTCGATGGTGGTGAATGGCGACATTGTGCGGCGCGGCGCTGCTCAGGACCTGTGCTTGGCGCGTTGGCCCATCAGCACGGTGAAGATCACCAGCAGCAGGAACAGGCCGGTGAGCGAGTCCAGAGCTTCACCCAGCAGCGGCACGGCGAGCGAGCCGGAGAGAAAGGGCTGTGCCACCTGCAGCTGGCCCACGCGCAACGCGCCGCCCAGGGCCAGAGCGCGGTACCAGGCGAAGAAGCCCAACCAGCTCGACACCACGCCGACATAGCCCAGCCCCAGCCAGTGCACGGCCGCCACGGGCTGGGATGGCCATTGCCAGACACACCAGACCAGGCAGGGCAGCCACCAGATCAGCACGCCCCAACTGATGACCTGCTCGGGCGGCATCGAGAGCCAGCGGGTCAGGCGCGTGCCCGCCACGTAGCCACTGGCGGCCAGAAGCACAGCCAGCAGCAACACCCCGTCGGCCGGTACCGGCCGGCCGGCGCCGCGAAGAAAGGCATAGACCAGGACCAGCGCCAGGCCCACCAGTGCCCAGAACCAGAATCGCCAGGGTGCGCGCTCGCGCAGCAGTCCCACGGCCATCGCGGCAGTGGCCAGGGGCAGCAGGCCCGACAGCACGCTGGCGTGCACCGCATCCACCTCGCGGACCGCCAGCGCCAGCAGCACCGGCCAGCCGAACACCACGCCGACGGTCATGGCCAGCAGCCAACGCCACTGCATGGGAGTTGGCCAGGGTGCGCGCACCGCCAGCAGGTAGGCGGCGGCCAGGGCCCCGGCAATGGCGCAGCGAGCGATACCGACAAACAGGGGCGGCAGACCAGGCAGCTCCACGCTGCCGGTGGCCAGTCGTGTCATCGGCACGCTCAGCGCGAAGGCCAGCACGCCCAGCGCACCCAGCAGCCAGGCTCGGGTGGGCACAGAGCTGGGTGGCGACGGAGCGGGGTTCATGGCTGGACTCTAGGTTCATACGACCATACAGTGCCAGTACAGAAAACTGAATCAATGCATCATCTGTATGGAAGCACATCGCCACACAGAGCCGGCCACCGGCAACAGCGCCGGGTTGGCCGAGCGCATCGCGCTGGACTGGGCACGGCGCATCGAGGAGCGCCTGCTGCTGCCCGGCAGCCGCCTGCCTTCGGTGCGCGAGGGCGCGCGCCAATTGCAGGTCAGCCCCAGCACCGTGGTGGCCGCCTACGACCGCCTGCAGGCGCAGGGGCTGGTGGAAGCGCGGCACAAGCGTGGCTTCTTCGTGCGCGAGCGTCGCCCGGCTCTGCCTGGAACCGTCGCCCGCAATGCCCCGCGCAGCACGCTGCCGCCGCCCTTCGACACCTTCACCCTGATGCGCAGCCTGATGGACAGCCGGGAGGGCGTGGGCCCCGCGCATGGCACCCTGCCGACCCACTGGTTCGATCCGGCGCTGCTTCGCCAGGCCTGGCGCCAGGTGCTCGCCACCGGCCCTGATCAAGACGCCTTGCTGCTGCGCTACGGGCTGCCCGAGGGCGACCCGGAGCTGCGCGAGCGCCTGGCCGAGCGCCTGCACGATCTGGGCGTAGCGGCCGGCCCGGCGCAGGTGCTGACCACGGTGGGCGCCACGCATGCGCTGGACCTCGTGGCCCATACGCTGGCTCAGCCGGGTGACGCCGTGCTCGTGGACGAACCCGGCTGGCCGGTCGAGTACGCGCGGCTCACGCAGGCCGGCCTGCGCCTGCTGCCGGTACCCCGCGGCCCCGAGGGGCCCGACTTGAATCGCTTGGCCCAGTTGGTGCTGCAGCACCAGCCCAAGCTCTACGTCACGGTGAGCGTGCTGCACAACCCCACCGGGCATTCCTTCAACCTGCAGCAGGCGCACGAGATCCTGCGCCTCACCGAAGCCAGCGGCTGCCTGATCGTCGAGGACGACACCTACGCGCCCTTCGCGCCGCCGCACCAGCCTCGTCTGTCGGCGCTCGACGGCTTGCGCCGCAGCGTGTACGTTGGGGGCTTCAGCAAGCTGATCGGGGCCGGATTGCGGGTCGGCTACCTGGCCGGGCCGCTTGCGCTGGTGGAAAAGCTGGCGCAGCGCAAGCTGGTGCAGCAACTCAGCAGCTCGCCGCTGAACGAGCGCGCCCTGGCGCATCTGCTGGCACGGGGGGGCCTGCGCCGCCACGCGGAGCGCGTCAACGAACAGCTCGGCCTGGCGCGCAGCCGGTGCCAGAAGCTGGCCGAGCAGGCCGGCTGCCTGTTCAGCGTGCCGCCGGCCGGCTTGTTCGGCTGGGTGCACACCGGGGTCGACAGTGACTTGCTGGCGCAGGCCCTGGCGGCTCAAGGCTTGCGCATCGCACCCGAGCGCTTGTTCAGCCCGGTGCGACGCGGCGGGCCACACATGCGTGTGAACTTTGCCGCGAGCGCGGACGCGCGCTTCTGGCGCGCGGTGGAAGCTGCGCGCAAGGGCTTGCCGCCTTGGGAATAATCGCGCTCCTTCTCAACGGCCCGCGTGGCCTGAACCGCCTTCCGTTGTCATGGCTGCTGCGCCCAAGCTTCGTTTCCTGGTCGTCGACCCGCTCGAAGGCGTGCAAGTGTTCTCCCGCCGCTTGCTCGAAAGCTACGGCTTCGACACGGCGCTCATTCGCTGCTGCGCCGACACCGCCACCGCCTTGCAGATGGCGCGCGAACAGGCGCCCGATTTCCTCATCACCGACTGGTTCGCCAAGGCCGAGCCCAGTGGGGCGCAGCTCTTTGCCGAGTTGCGGAAACTCAACCCGGCATGCCAGGGCGGCTTCACCAGCTTTCAGGTCGACGAATCGGTGAGCGAGGCGGCACGCACCGCCGGCACACGCTTCTTGCTGAAGAAGCCCTTCAGTGCCGACGACCTCAAGCGAGAGCTGCAGCAGGCCTTCGAGGCGCTGGCCAAGAACCATCCCGAACTGATGGCGCGGGTGTCGGCCGAAACCCGTGGCCGGCTGGATCCGCGCGTGGCACGGCACATCCAGCTGCCCCCGGTTCCACCGCCGCTGCGCGCTGGCGAGCACGTGCGCTTCGATGGTCAGCGGCGCAAGGTCACCGCCGTGGTCATTCGCGGTGGCGAGCAGGTCGCCCAGCTCGAGGGCCTGAAGGAGATGGTGCCGGCCCATCGCCTGTCGCGCTGAGCCCGGTCCAAGGCGGGCCCTGGCCGCCCTACACCACCCTGAGGCTGGCCCCCGAGTAGCCGGGGAATAGCCGTGACAGCCCGGCGTCGCTCAGGCGCAGGTGCTGTGCCGCCACGCCGCTGAGCAACGCGCGCACGTCGGTGGTGATGGCGAGATCCCGGCCCTGGTAGCGGGCGGAGGCATCGAGCGTCGGCCATTCACCCAGCACCCGGCCCCCGCGCACCCGGCCGCCCAGCAGCCAGGCGGCGTTGCCATGGCCGTGGTCGGTGCCGGCGTTGCCGTTCTCGCGCACCGTGCGGCCGAACTCGCTGAGCACGGTGACGACGGTGTCCTGCCACAGCGGGCCGAGCTCCTTCGCGAGCAAGGCCAGGCCCTGACCCAGCGGCGCCAGGCGGTTGGCCAGCTGGCCCTGGCCGGCGCCCTGCCGGGCATGGGTGTCCCAGCCGCCGAGCTCGAGCACGGCGAACTGCAGGCGCGGGTCGGCGCGCAGAGTCTGCGCGAGGCGTCGCGCGGTGTCGGGGAAGGAACCGGGCGCTGGGGCGCCGCGGTC